>NZ_VILA01000025.1:0-109469 GCF_009712025.1 Dolichospermum sp. UHCC 0406 | reverse complement strand
CTGTTTTGGTGTACTATCTGTTCTTATTGGGGTCATATTTTATAATTGCTGAAATGCTTTTTAGATATACATTTTCGCAGTTTTTGACCCCTTTTTTTCTTTTCTTTGTGAGAAATCCGGGCTAGGCGATACCACTCCAAGCCAAAGGAAGCAGAGCCGGGAAACGCATGGTGATTGTTGTGCCATGATTCACCGAAGGTCAGTAAGGCAATCGGCCCAAAATTATGACTGTGTTCTTCGGTCTCAAAGCGGCTCATCCCGAAGCAGTGCAAGAAGGAGTTAATTGACCAAATGGTATGTCCTCCCCAAATAATTCTGAACACACCTCCCCAAATAAATCCTGCTAACGCTCCCGCTAGACTCCAGTGGTACAATCCGCCTAAGAGGGTGGGCAACACGAACCCCAGGGAAGCCCACAGGTAGTAGTAGCGATCTACTCTAACGATGTTTTTGTTTTTGATTAAATCGGGTACATAGTGGACAACACTGGGATATTCGTGCTTATACATCCAAGTTAGATGGGAATGAATTAAGCCTCGAATCCGATCACGCCAATTACCACCGTGAAGATTTGGTGAGTGAGGATCACCATGTTTATCGCTCAATTCATGGTGGCGGCGATGTAACGCTGACCATGATATAATTTTAGGTTTGATATTTTTTAATGTCTCACGACGAATTTTAAGCAAAATGCAAATTAGTCATTAGTCAGTTGTCCGTTGTTATTTATTCGACTATTCACTGAAGATTGGCGAAATTCAAAAAAAGATAATTACAAAATCCCTTTTCCTAGCACCCGACGCTTCAAAGCTACTATTTTAGGTCGCGCACCTTTACCTGAAAAACCTAAACCTTCTCGGAAAATCTCAGGCATATAAAATCGCTTTATTTCATCTTTTTCTTTATCTTCATAAATCACTCCCATTTCTTCTAATAATGTTACTGTTTTTTGATCCATGTCAAACTCTTCTACAGCAAAAGGGATGATCCGTTGAGTCGCAGGATATTTAGGAAGTGTATCTTCTACCCATGTTTTGAAAGCTGGATATTCTTCTTTAGCTTCTGTCACTTTTTCTTCACTACATGGTTTCAGAGCGCGACGAATTGCTGGAGGAGGTAAAAGTCGGCTTGTAGACCATTTTGCAAATTGTAATTCTTTACTATTTACTGTAATATCAGCTGCATTATACAAAAAACGGACAATATCTCTGGCTTGAAGCCTGCCCTTAAAATCTGTTAAAGCTGCAAATACCCAAGAAGCTGTGTAGGCTTCTCTTGTCCCTAGTCTTTTGCCCCATAGTTGCTCTAATTCATCTATGATATTCTCTTGAGTTAGACTGTAAATACTATCTTTTTCTGCACCTATCACATTAGATTCACTACAAATCCAATAAACTAATCTCAAGAAAGAATCTGGATTCCAATATAAATCATAAGCACGGTAAAGGCTTTCAAACTGACTTGAATTTTGAGTAATTGTATATCTGATAAAATCACGACGTAAGAAAATTATTACACCAAGATGAGATTGCCTAATTTCTGATAATTTCTTTGGTAAATCATCAATTAAAGCTCTTAAAGCAATCTTCTCTTGATTACTAGAACCGATTTCCTGAAATATATCTTCTAATCCATCAAACAAAAAGATAATCTTTAATCCCTTATTTTTTAAATATTGATTTATTGTACCAAGTGTATTAGGAGTATCTATATTTGGATTAATACCTATAGATCTGGCAATTTCACCAACCCAGAAGTCTGTCCATTTAGGTTCATTCCAATCTTGGTATTTAACTGCATTTTTAACCCTAGTTGTATACTCTGAATGCACAAATTCAGGAATATTATTACCTAAAGCTTCTCTAACCTCATTTCTAGCTTGGTTGATAACAATTTTTGCATTATCCTGAACATTAATGGACTCAAGTACAGGAAATATATGGGTTTTTGACTCAGTTTCATTATTTCTATGATCAATATAATTCAGGAAATTCTCCCAATATTTAAAACGTGATAACTGTATATAATTAAAAGTTTTTCCAGCCCCTTTAGCTCCAATTGATACTATATGAGGTAATTTATCTCTAAAGTTAGTAGCTAAGTTCCGCAAAGGTTCTGTTATTAGTAAATCTTCTCCTTGTCCTTGTTCAGCGTACTCATATCTCCGGCACAAATCTCTAAGTCTTTGGACGGATTGCTGTAAATTGTTTTCCGGTGTATCATCTGAGATTGATTCCTGATTTTTTGGATTTGGTAACTGTTGTTTTGCCCAGTCTATAGCAATTCCCATGACTGAAATTGAAGTTCTATTTAATTTAGAGCGTGCATCTTCCCAGTCATTTACATAAAGTAATTCCTCTACAAAATAAGCTTCTTTTATTTCCAATCTTGGCTCATCTAACTTATCTTCTTCTGATTGTACATAAGCAGATATTAATTCAAACAAGGCATTATTAAATGCTGGTAATTTTTTAAATTCTTCTTTTAACATACTAATTACTATTGATGGATCATAGTATTCTTTATCTTTAACTTCTGCTTCTAATGGTGCAACTTTGCCAATTTGTTTTAAAACTAAACTTGTACCCTGAATAGATTGATCATTGATTGTTGTGACAAGAAAACGCTGGATTCTGGGATCAAAAATTATAGGACTAGATATTTCACTTAAACCTGCTCTCAAATCAATAAAAACATAATCTACACCTAAAATTTCACCTAAATGATGAATAGCATTACCATATTCCCATGTTCCATCTATACCTCTGACTAAATGTTCAGGTAAAATGGGTATATCTAATAATTCATTATCTTTTAGAAATGCAGGTAAAAAATAAACTTGTGAATTTCCTTCATGTTTCACTGATTTTTTTACTTCGTTAGCAAATAAAGCAAGTGCTTCTTCTCTATCAATTGGTGAATAATGGTAAACTTCTAAAAAATTAATAAAAGAAACGGATGGTTGTTGTTTTGCTAACGCATTCCAATAGGTAAGACCTGGTGCTTCCAAATCAGCATCAATAACTAACACATTTATAGACTCATTTAACTCTTTAGCTCTATCTAACAAAGCAAAAAGATGGGCTGTTAAATTTAATGTTCTTCCTACACCACCTTTAAAAGAATAAAACGCTATTAAACTAGGTTTTTCCGTATATGCTTCTGGAAGCTTAACTATTTTTTTGACAGCAGGTTCTGTTTCTGAATCATTTTCTGAATTACTTTCTAAATAAGCAATTTCTTCCCAAAAAGGACGTATCTCAATATCTGTTATATAAGGTTCTTCTTCTGAGATAAATTCCACGGGTAATGTAGCATCACCAATATCAAATCGAATAACAGATTCCTCTTCATCGTACCAATCTCCAAACCATTCTTTTTCTTTTAATACGTCCTTGACTTTATTTATAAAATTTTCATCGGAAATATTTATTTCTACAGCATCAGAAAAACACCTAATACTTACTATGTTCTCTGGTAAATTAGTCCCATAGTTAGTTTTGCGGCGAAAAATTCTTCTAATATCAAGCCAAGTCAGTAATTTAAAATCTTTCATAGTCCTTGAAGTTCTTTTTTAATCAATTCAACAATGTTTAACAATTTTTTTTCTATGTCTTCGTCTGTTATTTTTTCCCGTTTATTCTCATCCTCATCTTTTTTTAAGATAAACTTTCCTCCATAGCGCCAAATCTGGTTAATTTTACCAGGCGTTAATTGTCGTTCTTGTTTTATCTTAACATGAGAATTATCCTGAATATCTTGAATAAATAACTGTTCTGGTAGTTTCCACATTTGCAATGAATTATTACCAGGGTATAAACATTCTAACAACCCATTTATATCATGCCCCTCTTCTAATATTTCTGGACATAAATCAGTACGATTTACTTCCTTTTTCTTCATCAACACTGCTTTTAAACCACATTCAACAGCATAAAATAATAATAAGCGGTGGGCATTAGTTCGGACTCCATTATGATTATGAGAGGCAGAAGAATTTTCACGCCATGCTCTTTGCATTTCCCTGTCTGTAAAAGTTATCTTCTTCTTCATTCCCGTTAACTAAGATTTTACTCAGTTATTTTACGTCAAAATCGCGCCACCCATTAACCAATTATACCGACACTTCAACTCATCCTGCATTAATGTCAAACACTCCATAATTGATACAGTTTTAATAAACCAAATCTTTCTGCGTGATTCCTGCTACTGGAGTTTACTTCTAGTCAATTCAATACTGATTTTGCCGCTAAAATCAGGAATAGGTGCAGCGGTTTTACTGAGAATAACTTGTACTTGACTAATACCGTCGCTATCCTCTAGAATACCATCAGCTATAGCCCCAGCTAGTCTTTCCACCAATGCAAACTTTGAGGTTTTCAGCAATTTTTGCACTAAGCTAATTATCTGCCGATAATCTATAGTATCTTCAATATTATCTGTTTTGGCGGGTTTAGAAAGATCCAACCATAATTTAACATCTACCTCAAACCATTGTCCTAATGCCTGTTCTTCTGGTAAAAATCCGGTATAACCATAGCCACGAATTCCTGTTAAATGAATACAGTCCATAATCTCTAATCAATGCAACTTACTTTTAATAATCTTAATCTTCTTTGGTCTTATGTATTAACAGAAACCCTCAAACGTTTGGGTTTAAATTGCGCTGTTATCTGTCCTGGTTCTCGTTCTACAGCATTAACTGTGGCTTTTGTCCAACAAATACCGCATATTGAAGCAATTCCGATTTTAGATGAACGTTCGGCGGCTTTTTTTGCGTTGGGACAAGCAAAAGCAACGGGGAAACCTGTAGTATTAGTTTGCACTTCGGGAACTGCGGGGGCAAATTTTTATCCAGCAGTAATTGAAGCTAGAGAAAGTCGCGTCCCTTTGTTAATATTAACCACTGACAGACCAGCAGAATTACGAGATTGTCATTCAGGACAAACTATTGACCAAGTAAAATTATACGGTAATTATCCCAATTGGCAAACGGAATTAGCTACACCTTCGGTGGATATGGGAATGTTAGGTTATCTCAGACAAACGGTTATTCACGCTTGGGAACGTTGTCAATTTCCCAATTCTGGCGCAGTACATTTAAATATACCTTTTCGTGATCCCCTCGCGCCCATTCCCGATGGTACAGATTTTACCTTAGATACAGAAGATTTCTTTTCTAGTTTGATTTCCACCCCATTACCAATTACCAATTACCAATTACCAATTACCAATTACCAAAAAGGGATCATTATTGCTGGTGTAGCCCAACCACAAGCCCCGGAAGAGTATTGTAGAGCGATCGCTAACCTAAGTCAATCTCTCCAATGGCCTGTTTTAGCTGAAGGACTTTCCCCTGTCAGAAATTACACAGACTTAAATCCCTATTTAATTTCTACCTATGACATCATTCTTAGAAATCAACAACTTGCCAAAGAATTATCCCCAGAAATCGTAATTCAAATTGGAGAAATGCCCACAAGTAAAGAATTACGCAATTGGTTAATTACTACTAATCCTCAACGTTTGATAATTGATAATTGTGATCAAAATTTAGATCCTTTACATGGAAAAACTACACATTTAAGAATATCAGTAACAGAAATTGGTAAATTGGAAATTGAGGAATTAGCAAAAAGTGAGTATTTACAAAAATGGTGTATAACAGAAAAGCAAGTTAGAAAAAATATTGATGATTATTTTGAAAATATAGATGAATTAATCGAAAGTAAAACCGCTTGGTTAATTTCCCAAAACCTACCACCAGAAACACCCCTATTCATTGCAAATAGTATGCCAGTGCGAGATGTAGAATTTTTCTGGAAACCCAATAATTTAAGAATTAAACCTTATTTTAATCGGGGTGCAAATGGTATTGATGGTACTTTATCCACTGCTTTAGGAATAGCACATCATCAGCAAAGTAGTGTAATGCTAACAGGAGATTTATCTTTATTGCATGATACCAATGGTTTTTTAATTAGAAATAAATTTATTGGACATCTAACGATTATCTTGATTAATAACAATGGTGGGGGAATTTTTGAAATGTTACCCATTGCCAAATTTAATCCACCTTTTGAAGAATTTTTTGCCACTCCTCAAAATATTGATTTTGCTCGATTATGTGCTACTTATAATGTGCAATATCAGTTAATTAATTCTTGGGAAGAACTAAAAGATAGCTTAAAGCAAGTACCAAAAATAGGAATTAGGGTTTTAGAAGTCAAAACAAATAGGAAAAGAGATGTGATGTGGAGAAAAGAAAATTTAGTAAAATTTAGTAATTGGTAAATAGTTCAAATATTTAGAATATTCAGATCCCCGACTTCTTGGAGAAGTCGGGGATCTATTTTTAAAACAGATTTCCATAATTTTTGCCCAAGTGCCACAGATAAAGATTAAACTAAAAAATCTTGTACAGCAAAACCTGTTAACCAAAATCAAGTTATTATGTCTAAGGTTCTTGTCTCAGATCCAATTGATCAAGTTGGTATTGATATTCTTTCCCAAGTTGCCACCGTTGATGTCAAAACCAGCCTCAAGCCAGATGAACTCAAAGCCATTATTGGTGAGTATGACGCGCTGATGATCCGTTCTGGAACTCGCGCTACTCAAGAAATTATAGAAGCTGGCACCAAATTAAAAATTATTGGCCGTGCCGGTGTAGGTGTGGATAACGTTGATGTTCCCGCAGCGACTCGCAAAGGGATTGTCGTCGTCAATTCCCCAGAAGGTAATACCATTGCCGCCGCAGAACACGCTTTAGCTATGATGTTATCCTTGTCTCGTCACATTCCTGATGCTAATGCTTCAGTAAAACGTGGTGAGTGGGATCGGAAAAGTTATGTTGGTTCGGAAGTATACAAAAAAACCCTCGGCGTTGTCGGGTTAGGAAAAATTGGTTCTCATGTTGCCAGTGTAGCTAAAGCAATGGGCATGAAACTCCTAGCTTATGATCCATTTATCTCCAGCGAAAGAGCGGAACAATTGGGTTGTCAATTGGTGGAATTAAATGTGTTATTCCAGCAAGCCGACTATATCACCTTGCACATTCCCAAAACTAAGGAAACTGCCAACATCATCAACGCTAAAACCTTGGCGTTAATGAAACCCACCACCAGAATTATTAACTGCGCTCGTGGTGGCATTATTGATGAAGCGGCTTTAGCAGTAGCAATCAGAGATGGTGTAATTGCTGGGGCGGCTTTGGATGTGTTCGATTCTGAACCATTAGGAGATTCTGAATTGCTACGCTTGGGTAAAGAAGTTATTCTTACCCCTCACCTCGGTGCTTCCACTGCTGAAGCTCAAGTCAACGTCGCCATAGACGTGGCTGAACAAATTCGGGATGTGTTATTAGGACTACCTGCCCGTTCCGCTGTGAATATTCCTGGACTAGGACCCGATATTCTCGAAGAACTCAAGCCTTACATGGAATTAGCGGAAACCCTGGGGAATTTAGTTGGTCAACTCGTCGGCGGCAGAGTTGAGACACTTAATGTTACACTGCAAGGGGAACTGGCAACTAATAAAAGTCAACCTTTAGTTATCGCTGCCCTGAAAGGACTACTTTACCAAGCCCTACGGGAACGGGTCAATTATGTCAACGCTACCATAGAAGCCAAGGAACGGGGGATTCGAGTCATTGAAACCAGGGATGCTTCCGCAAGGGATTATGCAGGTTCATTGCATCTCCAAGCTACAGGGACTTTAGGTACACATTCTGTCACAGGTGCTTTATTAGGTGATAAGGAAATTCACTTAACAGACGTTGACGGTTTCCCCATTAACGTTCCCCCTAGTAAATACATGGTGTTTACCCGCCACCGGGATATGCCAGGTATTATTGGTAAACTCGGTTCTCTCCTCGGCAGCTTTAATGTCAATATTGCTAGTATGCAGGTAGGTCGGAAAATTGTGCGTGGTGATGCTGTTATGGCTCTCAGTATTGATGATCCTTTACCCGATGGCATTTTAGAGGAAATTAAAAAAGTAGATGGTATTCGGGACGCATATACAGTCGCACTTTAACTGTGATTTTTGGGATTTATTTGCTGCAGATGATTCAGTAATCAATACTTGTCGGTTAAGCTCAAAACAATGAAATTATGTAGGTTGGGTTGTTCGCGTAAGCGTTGCGGAGCAATGGAACGAAACCCAACATTTACAACGGTTTGTTGGGTTTGGTCTTTGTACCGCAACGGGCAAGCAAGCTACAACCCAACCTACGAAAATCCTTAACCGAACAGTATTGATTCAGTAATTTGATAATCATAGCAATCAAAGTTTGTTTTTACGAATCTAAAATCTAAAATTCTATGGTAAACACTTGGTGGGAATTGAATATTTTATCTGAACCAGATTTAGAAGATACTATATTTTGGCGGTTAGAAAAATTTGGCTGTCGTGGTACATCAGTAGAAATTAAGGGTAATATCGCCATCATTAAGGCTTATTTGCCCAGCTTTAAAACCCAATTACTAGATTTGGCTGCCTTATCACTATGGCTGCGCCAAGATGCACTATGTGTAGGACTCCCTTCACCCATGGTGCATTGGGGCTTAATTGACGAAGAGGACTGGTCTAGTAGCTGGAAACAACACTGGCAACCCGAAGAAATAGGCGATCGCTTTCTGATTAACCCCGCTTGGCTACCTTTACCCGAATCCTTGGACAGGTTGGTAATTCGCTTAGATCCTGGTGTAGCCTTTGGTACAGGTAATCATGCCACGACCCAATTATGCTTAGAATCTCTAGAAATGCGCTTTAGCGAAGTTCCTCAATCCTTTGTGGATACGGAAGAAAAAAAAGAACCGTTAATCATTGCCGATATTGGCTGTGGTTCGGGTATTCTAGGCGTTGGGGCAATCTTACTAGGTGCTGGTAAAGTCTATGCTGTTGATAATGATCCCGTAGCGGTGAGATCCACTTTTAGTAATCGCGCTCTTAATGATATCCGTCCAGACTATTTAATCCCCATTGAGGGGAGTGTAGACATGGTACGGAAAATAATTGATCAGCCAGTAGATGGTATTGTCTGTAATATTTTAGCTGATGTAATTATTGAATTACTCCCAGAAATGACCACAATTACCAAACCCAGCACTTGGGGTATATTTAGTGGAATTCTCCTAGAACAATCCCAGGGTGTTGCTGATGCTTTAAAACAAAATGGTTGGGTTGTTGCTACTCTCTGGAAAAAAAAAGAATGGTGTTGTTTAAATGCCCGTCGTTCTTAATCATATTCACAAAAAAGTTTATATAGCAGAGAATAGAGAACAGAATTATCACCAAAAAAAATCTATACTCATAAATTTGGAACTTCAATTTATCAAATTATCTCATCAATGAATAAACCACTACAAGAATACAATCCCAACAGTGTAGCCGAAAAGAATGGTAACTTCCTCGGATTACCTGATGATTACGATTCAGCCAATTTAATTATCTTCCCCATACCTTGGGAAGTCACCGTTTCATATCGTGCGGGAACTGCGAACGGACCACAGCGAATTTTAGATGCCTCACTGCAAATAGATTTATTTGATTTTGATCATCCCGACGGTTGGAAACAGGGAATATTTATGGTAGAAATTCCCCAGGAAATGATCGAAAAAAATAACTATTATCGTCAACAAGCAGCCAGAATTATTGAACGTCAAGCCCAAGGTAAATCCCTAACAGATTCACCAGATTTAACCTCTGTTCTAGAAGCAATTAACCAAGCTGGGGAACAGGTAAATCATTGGTTATTGACCCAATCACAAGCAGCAATGAATCAAGGTAAACGAGTTGCTGTCATTGGTGGTGATCACAGTTCACCATTAGGCTACTTCCAAGCCTTAGCTAATCAATATGATGACTGGGGAATTTTACATATTGATGCCCATGCAGACTTACGTAATGCCTATGAGGAATTTGAATTTTCTCATGCGTCTATTATGTTTAATGCCATAAAAATACCGCAAATTTCTAAATTAGTCCAAGTAGGTGTACGGGATATTTGTCACGATGAAGTGCAAATCATTAATCAATCAAATGATCGCATTATTGGTTATTATGATTCAGCAATTAAACAACAACTATATGCTGGTAAAAATTGGTTGGATTTATGTCGAGAAATTATCAACCATTTACCAGAAAAAGTTTATATTAGCTTCGACATTGATGGTTTAGATCCTAAACTTTGCCCCAATACAGGTACTCCTGTTCCTGGAGGACTGGAATTAGAACAAGTTTATTGTTTGTTCCGCGAACTGGTAAATAGTGGTAGAGAAATTATTGGTTTTGATGTCTGCGAAGTTGGTGATGCTGAATGGGATGGTAATGTTGGTGCGCGAATAGTTTACAAGTTAGCAAATTTATTAGATTTATCTCAGAAAGAGGGAACAGGTAATAGGTAATAGGAGTAATAATAACTTTCCTGTTCCAACTGACAACTGTACGGGCGAAGCATTTCGAGAACTATTTTTGGCAATGACCGATAATTTATCTTCCAAATGCTTCGCCCCTACTGACAACTGACCACTGTACGGGCGAAGCATTTCGAGAACTATTTTTGGCAATGACCGATAATTTATCTTCCAAATGCTTCGCCCCTACTGACCACTGACAACTGTACGGGCGAAGCATTTGGAGAACTATTTTTGGCAATGACCGATAATTTATCTTCCAAATGCTTCGCCCCTACTAACCACTGACCACTGTACGGGCGAAGCATTTCGAGAACTATTTTTGGCAATGACCGATAATTTATTTTCCAAATGCTTCGCCCCTACTGACCACTGATTTCTTATCAGGTTTTATGAAATTTGCATACATACTATGGGAAGATGTTGAAAATAGATCATATAGGTTAAATTGATTCGGGATGTTGTTATGCACTGGATTTAAGTCAAGGTTTGGTTGTCAACCAAACCTTTTTTATTGCTCATTTTCTCCCTGTTCGTGATTTCAGCAAAAATATACCCATTCCCAATTATAAACAACAAACAAGATCTCCGACTTCTTCAAGAAGTCGGGGATCTGGGCGAAGTTTTAAGTTTTACCCCAGTACACTGGCAAAATTGCACCAAGTTTGTCAAAATCTATCATGGATGATTTTGAACAACATCAAATTACTAGTGCTAGTAATAGTCAGATGATCAATAAACCCCGCAAACGCAGACCAAAAGCTACTAAGCTGAATCAGCCTTCTCAAGCTGCAATCAAGAAGAATGTTAAAAAATTACCCAAACGTTCTCAACGGCGTAGTTGGCTATGGTCTACGTTGGCTATGGGTCTGTTGTTAGGCAGTGCTAGTGTAATTATTGGTGTTAGTTGGATTAGTGTGCTATTTATTTTAAATCCTGCCCAGATTAGCTGGGTGAATGATTTTTTACCAAAATGGGCAAAAATATCTACAGGTAAACGAGAACTACCGGAAACACTTACAGCCATTGAACTCGGTTTAACTCAAAAACAACGTCTATCTGGCGAAATCCTGCCTTTAGATGGTAAATCAGAGGAATCTTTTTTATTACCAATTTTCCAAAAACGCAAGAATTGTCAATCTCATTGTCAAGAATTGGTAGAATTGAGGATCTATAAACTTTCCCAGGATTTGGAATCTAAATTTCAGTCAGAAAAATCCTACTATTTAATTACTAAATTACCTGTTACTGGATTATCGAGAAATTTTGTAGAGTCCTCTTCATTTGCGGCTATTTCTGAATCAGACAATCAAGAAACCAAGACAAATTTACCTTTAAATCAGGTGAAAGCTTTTGCAGATACTAATCTATTTCCAGGATTTTGGTTTTATTTGCAGGGTGAACACAAAAATAACGATGATAATATTACCTATGGTCAAGTTGTCTATTACAATCCTACTCTGAAAAGCTTACAACAAATGTTATCTTGGAAGACCCACAATGGTCAATTACCTAAATGGCAACAGATAACGGGTAATGATTCAAAGGAGTTAATTATTGATCAAACGATAAATGTAGAACCAAATTTACAAGTTTATCAAGTTAAACCTAGTAAGTTAGTGGCTAATTCTATTTATTTAGAAGCAATTAATTTCCAAAAACCCGCAATTGATGAATTTGCTTTTCAACAATCTCTGTTATTAGCCAGAAATGGACTTTGGACTCCTGCTTCTACATGGTTGATATCTTTAGAAAAACAGCGTAAACAGCCTTTTTCAGCGGCAGCACGGGCGCAAATAGATGTAATTCGCTTACATTCGGAATTTACGAAAATGCAGGCTGATAAAAATTGGGCAAGTCCTCAGCAACAAGTTACAGCGGATATTATTGATGGTCGTTGGGAAAAGGCTTTACAGGTATTTGAAACTTCAGCTGATTATGGTCAAGAAATTGCTAATTTACTACAAACAGATAAAGGGAGAATCTGGAATCGGTCTGCTGTAGCGTTACGACTCAATCCTAATCGTCGCGCAGTTTTAGCTTGGGTCGCACTAATTTTTAAAGTCCAACGGGGGGAAGAAAGAGCTAATGCTTGGTTGCAAGCACAACCGAATATTAACCAGGAAACACTCAATTATATTCAAGATATTTTAACTAAACTTGATGATGATAAGATCAATGCCCATAAAAGTCGAATTATTGGCACTGTCAACCAAATTAGTCGTATTAATGAGCAGGATTGGTTGCCAATATCTCTGCAAACTGATTTGAAAATTACTAATAATCAAGTTTGGTATCAGGTGGAAGTTAGTGCATTTCATGATGGTACAAGCTGGTTAAGTTATCCATTTGCTAATTTTGACCAACTGAAACATCAACCTCGAAAATTTTGGCGAAAAATTCTGGGTATTAGTTATGACCCTAGTATGCAAATTATTGTCTGGAAACCCAATGGAGAACAAGAAGTTACTACGACTACGATTAAAGCTGTACAAGTGCAAGATCAGGGTTTACGGTTGTTAATTTCGGGTTCCGCGCTTTTTGAAAATAAGGTCACATCTCTTCAACCTCAACCTTTAGCCATGACTGTGGATGCGTTGAAATGGGTAGAACCGTCTCCGGTATCTGTAAAGGAATTATATCAACAAAAACCCCAATTAGTAGAATTAATCTTGCCGACTATCTGGAGAAAACTACAACAGTCGGGTGATATAAATCCTGGTAATATTCCTGATTTTCAGGAAATGCGGGAAAAAATGGGTGATTGGCCAGTTCAATTGGCTGATTTAACTAATGATGCACAGCAGGAAATTGTCATAACTATTTCTGATCCCGCTATAGCATCTTTAAATCAGTCCGATGGTAATAACTCAAAACCAGTGGAAGATCAAAAACGTCCCCGGACTCTGATTTTGTCGGCGGATAGTAGAGTAATTTATAGTGATTTTGCCCATGCAAGCCAGCAAACGCTAATAGCGATCGCTCAACTTACTGATGACCAATCTCTAGCGTTACTGGTAGAAAATAAACAGGGCTATAGTCTGCAACGTTGGTCACAAACTAATCAGCAATTTGAATAGTCACCATTACAGGTAATTTATTCTTCGTCGCTGGGAGCTTCCACTTGTTCGCTTTTGAGACTTTGCAATTGCGCTAAAAGGGAATCTACCTCTGCTTGTAAGTCCATGAACTTCACTTGCTGATCGTCTCGATAGTAAGCCTTCGTTAACTTCTTGACTAAGTTAGCGTGGGATTCGCATTCGGAAACACTGGATGACATAGTAGACATAGTTGTTGGCATTAGAAACTTAACTCACACCATTTAGAAATAGTATAATATACTTATCTTAATCTTTGTTAAGATATTATATAGTTTTCATTATATACTCTAATCGGTTACAAATGTGGTGATAAAAGACTCCGATCATTGTGACTGTGTTCCGCAACTAACATATAGACTTGAAAAGTGGGATACTTATACCAAGAGCATTCCCAATCCTAAATCCTTAATTAAGAAGTTTTGAATCCTGTGACTTTGAGCCTGTCTGCTGCTAAATCTCATTGCCAACCCTGGCCAGGGCTGATAGAAGCCTATCGTCAATACTTGCCTGTCAGCGAAAAAACCCCGGTGGTGACTTTGTTGGAGGGTAACACACCTTTGATTCCCGTGCCAGCGATCGCTGAACGTATTGGCAGACAGGTGAAGGTGTATGTCAAATATGATGGACTTAACCCCACTGGTAGCTTCAAAGACCGGGGGATGACTATGGCAATTTCTAAAGCAGCAGAAGCAGGTGCTAAGGCTGTGATTTGTGCCAGCACTGGTAATACCTCCGCCGCTGCCGCTGCCTATGCTAGACGGGGGGGGATGAAACCCTTTGTGTTGATTCCTGATGGCTATGTGGCTTTAGGTAAATTAGCCCAAGCGTTACTTTATGGGGCTGAAGTCCTGGCTATTCAAGGAAATTTTGACCGCGCCCTGGAAATTGTCCGGGAAATGGCAGATCAATATCCCATCACTTTGGTAAATTCTGTCAACCCCTACCGGCTAGAAGGGCAAAAAACAGGAGCTTTTGAAGTTGTTGATGCCTTGGGTGATGCCCCCGATTGGTTATGTATTCCCGTGGGGAATGCGGGCAATATCACAGCATATTGGATGGGTTTTTGTCAATACCATCAAGATGGTAAATGCGATCGCTTGCCGAAAATGATGGGTTTCCAAGCCGCTGGGGCTGCACCCTTAGTAAATGGTCAACCAGTGGCACATCCGGAAACCATAGCCACAGCCATTAGAATTGGTAATCCAGCCAGTTGGGATAAAGCCATAGCCGCTCAAACAGCCAGCCAAGGCAGTTTCCGTTCTGTCACTGACGAGGAAATTCTCGACGCTTACCGACTATTAGCATCATCGGAAGGGATTTTCTGTGAACCTGCCAGCGCGGCTTCTGTCGCCGGTTTGTTACAGGTAAAAGACGAAGTTCCCACCGGGGCAACGGTAGTCTGTGTCCTCACTGGTAATGGTTTAAAAGACCCAGATACAGCCATTAAACACAGTCACGCCCAATTTAAACAGGGTATTCCGGCGGACATTAAGGCCGTTGCGAAAGCAATGGGATTTGATTAAAAGAATGCAGAATTTAGAATTTAGAATTTAGAATTACGTTTTGCAACGGGGATTTTACCCCGACGCAAAACCCGCTGCTTGTAGAAGCAGGGGACTTTAACCCCCAAAGGTAAATTAACACTTCAACCCATAGATTCTCTAGGACTTGCCGACACTTCTAGGGTGAAGCAGGAAGAAAAAGCTGGCTCTTGTTAGCATTAGTTAGCTTTTTTGGATCTGATAGTAAAATATCCCTTTTAACACCCAAAACAACCGCCATTCCCAGAGGTGTTGCAGTTATGCTGACTTTTATGTCAGGATTCTCACCTGGGGTTTCGTCCGCATAGTAGTGTATGCCAGATTCAGTAAAGGTAAATGATAAATTCTGACTATAGTAGCTAGACTGCTGTGCGGGTGATGATTCCAGATTACCGAAACGCAACGTTAACTGATTTTCGTTCATAGAGACGACAACGGGAGGAAGGGGAATAGAGTTTGATGATTGAGATTGTAGGTTGAAAGGTAATTTTGAGCCTATATTGATCATATTAATCAAATCCAGCGGGAAAAAAGAGTCTAGAGGGGGGAATAAAGACGGCATTTTCAACCCCGGTTCTGAAGGTTTCGTTGGCTCTGAAGGATTAGTGCTATTTGCAGATGTGCTGGTAATAATTTGGCGGACTTGGCTTTCAGTTAGCTTAGGGTTAGCACTGAGCATGAGAGCGACAACACCAGCAATGTGGGGGGCTGCCATAGAAGTGCCATTGTAGTTGGCATATTGATTATTGGGTATTGTGGAGTAAATATTAACTCCTGGGGCAGTGACATAGGTGATTTCTTGAGAACCAGAACGGTTGGAAAAGTCCGCAAGGTTATTATTTTGATCCACTGCACCTACAGCAATTCCTGAATTATAGGCGTAGCGGGCGGGATAGGATGGCATTGAGTCACCATTATTACCGGCTGCCATAACAACGATGACGTTTTTGCTGCTGGCATATTCAATGGCTGACTTGAGAGTATCGTTAGAGGAATTACCTCCTAGACTGAGATTAATGACATTTGCACCATTATCAACTGCGTAATAAATGCCTTTGGCGATATTTGAGTAAGAACCTGAGCCGTTGGCATCTAGGACTTTGACTGGCATAATTTTGGAGTTATAGGCAATGCCGGTGACTCCAATGTCGTTATTTTCTCCGGCTATGGTTCCAGAAACATGAGTCCCATGACCATTGTTGTCTAGGACGTTGTTATTGCTACTATCAAAATTCCAGCCTTGAGCATCGTCAATATAGCCGTTACTATCATCATCTATCCCATTACCAGCTATTTCTTTGTTATTACTCCAAATATTATTTTTTAAGTCTTGATGGTTATAGTCTACGCCAGTATCTAGTACGGCAACAATAGTTCCTTGTCCTGTATATCCATTATTCCAGACTGTGGGAGCTTTGATCAGATCCGCTCCCCAATTATTCCCACCCACATTAGGAACGTCTGCATAGGGACTAACACCTGCGGCTTTACTCACTGCTAATCCAGCATTCACCAAGCCATAGCCATTTGTTGAGTTATAACTACTATTAGTAGCAACAGATGCGGTTGCTGCTAAATTATCTTGGGAAGAAGAACTATGACTACCCCAAATTATCCTATTATCAGTGGGATTTTGAAAGGCATTGGTTTGGGAAATGGCAGTATAATTGATTTTCTTTTGAGATGAAAAGTCCGCAGAAACATCAAGTGACATAAGTATTTAAGCCCCAAAAATAGTTATATTTTCTCTGACAAAGTAATTTTGTCAATATTTGCAAATTCAATAATTTGAAATTATCAGTTATTCTGCTTTATTAATTATTACTATGAGTTGGTAATGCAAAAAGATATTTTAATTACTAATAAATTAATATTTAATGAATGATGCTAACAACAAAAATAAATTAATATTTGATGACATAACCAGTAAAAATATGATTTCATGACAAAATCAGGATTCTTTTGTATTCCTGATAGCGATATACAGCACTTTCTAGTGTTATGAGGTACATATCCAGCGGGCAAGATGCCCGCACCACAAGAGTTTTATAATTCAATTTTGTACCTCATAAGAGCGGAAACCGCTGTATACAGAACTTTCCAGTGTTATGAGGTACATATCCAGCGGGCAAGATGCCCGCACTACAAGAAATTTTTGGGGATTTTATTTCTTGGAAGTCTCTTACAAATTTTGGTTTTTCTCAGGCTCAGGGTGGTCTGGTCAGTACGGCTTGATTTCTCTTACAAGCCCAGTCCCTTTAGGGCTGGGTTACTGACTTTCTCTCTATGAACTTTCTCAACTTGCCGGGGAGCTGCCACTGCTGTAAATAATATTATGGCTTCATCAAAATTGATCTGACTATTTTTAAAGTCACCCATTTTCTGATATGTTAAACCTAGTTGAAAGTAAGCTTCTGCTAAATCACATCTGTTACCACTGATTTTATGGAATATTTCTATTGATTGTGAATGTTTGAAAAGTGCTTCTTCAAAATTATCTTGGATTCGATCAAGTTCTGCTAAACCAGTTAAAGCTTTAGCTACAAGCGGATTATAGTGAGAATTATAGTTAAGTTCTTGAGCAGATTCTATCCATCCATAGGAACTTTCTGCTTGAGAAAATTTTATCGCTGCATTATATATTTTCAAAGATTTTTTAATGTTTCCTAAATTTTTGTAAATTAGACCTAACTTTAATAAAGCATATATTTTACGCCATCTGCAAAAATTCACTTCAGTTTCCAAGCCTGCATTAATTAGTAAAGTTTCTAAATTAAGTATCATATAATATACTATTTCCGCAAAAATTCCCGTGAAAAGCGAATAATATACTTTTTTAGCCAAAGATTGAGGAAGAATGTATTTTTCTGCTGTATTAAAGTACGAGTATAACAAAGCTAAATGTAGCCACACGGTTACTTGATATTTTTCTATTTTTAACTTTAAATTTTTATCTCCTTTTTGGATTATATTTTCTATCCATGATTTGGTCGGTTCTAAAATATTTATGGCTGCTTCCAGTTCCCAGATGTCTATATAGTAAAAGGATAAATGGATTTGATTTTTGACTATCAATAATACAATCTCGTCATAACTTATGTCTATTTGATTATTTTCAAAATCATTTAAAATACAATTTGCCATTGCTAGTGATTGATGCAAATAATTAATCGCTATATTCATATTTCCTGACACTAAATTTATTATGCCTTCAATACTATAAATACTTGCTAGTAGATATTCAGATTTTATCTTTTCTTTCAGGAAATTCAGTATAGATATTACTTGTGTTAATGCTCCCATTCGATAGTAAGAAAAAGCCAGCATTTCATCAAATGACCAGCAACCATTTCTTCGTTGAATAATTATATATCCAGCTTGTTCAAAGTCATGAATACATTCATAATGATAATAAGCTTCAAAAGCTTTTTTAGCATCCTCCATGGTGCGAATACTTTTCACACTACCTCTCCAAAATTCGGCTGCTTTTCGGTTAACTTCCTCCCATTCTTGACTTGATTTTAACCTTTTTATGCTCTCTTCTTTAATCACTGTATGCAGCCAATACTTGCCCTTGGCAAATTCAAACAAACGCAAATTTTTTAAAGATCTAATTATATAGATACACTGTTGCTGGTCAGGAATATCCCACAGCAAAGCTAGTAAGGCATCTTCAGTCACTTGTGGTATATCCTGATAGCGATAACATCCTAACCGACACAGTAACTTATAAGCATTTGGATTTAAACTTTGCAATCTCTCAAATTGATTGATAACTAAATTTTTTAATCCTCTTTCCACCAAAGTACAATTTTCTTGCCAATAAGCAGTTGCATCTCCTTGATAATCTGTTTTTATTGACCCAAGCAAGATATGCATAGCTTTGGCATTACCCCCATATTTTATGTACATTTCTTCTAGTAAAGAAATATCAATCTTAACTTCGTGAAATGCCAAAAATTCTTGCCACGCTGATACACCTAATTCACTTAAATAATAATGATAAATTATATCAATACGGTCATCAAATAAACATTCTCTACTGGTAATTATCGTAAATGACTGCACAGTTGCATCAGCTAAAACCCTGAATAATTCTAGATAACGACTATGATTTTGAATGAACCTACCATGTTTATCTAGTGCAGGTTCTAAGCTATCAATTAATATCCCGACTTGGCGATTTTGCAAGTGTTTTTTTAATCTTGCGAGTGTAATACCAAATTCCCTGCCTGGTTCTTCTTCAAAGTATTGTTTCAGCCATTCTTCAACTACGCTTTCAACGCTAGTGATATTATCTGGTTCTTTAGCTATTTCTAGGGATAAAACTAAATCAAACCCTTGATTATCTAAGTATTGCCTAGCTAAAGTTGTTTTACCTAGTCCTCCTGGTGCCTGAATAACAATCATTTTTTGATGTTGATTGATTAGAGTATTAAGTCTTGCTAAGTCATTGTCTCTACCGAAAAAATTAGGACTTTTGTTTTCAAAAGACAAGAAGTTTTGATAGCAACTCTTCGCACTACTTATATCTTTTAAAGCTAGAATAACATCTATGTTGTGCTTGTATGGGATGTTTAATGTCTTAAATAGTAATTTAATTGCATACTCTTCAACATTCTGCTTTGTTAAAATTCTACGAACCGTATTACTACTTATACTTTCACCAATGTTTTCCATCTGTTTCTGTATCCACGTAATTCTATTACGTGGGTTCACGTGGTTTTCACTAAGAGTATTAATTATTTTTTCCTCACCCAACTCGGTTAATAAGTATGTCTGGCGATTTCTGGGGATTTTCATCATTCCTGGAGTTTAAACTAAATCGGTAATTCAACTGAAAAAAATCATGAATTTAAGGAATTTAAGGAAGTAAAAGACTATTATACTAAGTTTATTTTTTCTTTATAAATAGCTACAACCAAATTATAAAGCGATTTCCAGAATTATTATTAATGAACTTTACTTAACTTGCTTAAATATACACATACCATGCAGAAAAAATTATATATTGAGGTTACGTGAGGTTACGGGTAATGCCTCCGGCACAATACCGCAAACGCCACACGATGGCTAACGCCTCCCGTCAGAATAATATGTAAGCGTACCATTGCTCCGCAACGCTAACGCGAACAAATCAAGACTCTTATTTTGGCTAAGGTATTGTCTATTAAACAAAGTAGGAAAGAAAATGAAAGAAACATCCAAGAAAGTGTTAAAAGCCGCTGCTATTGCTTCTTTATTAACGGGTAGTGTAATTGCTTCCACCGGTTCTATCTTTGCTGATAAAGCTAATGCTGTTACTCCTATCACAACAGCTAGTTCTACTACTGGTTTTACTGGGACTATAGATCCATCCTGTGCCGTTGCTACTGGTTTCGCTAGCAGTACATCCAACGCCTACGCGAAAACTACATATTCATCCTCTGGCGCTGGTGGTGTTTTAAGGCTGGAGACAAGTGACACGGCCCAATTTAACTGCAACAGTGATACAGTTAACGTATCAGCAGCTGTAACCGCAACCCCACCTACTGCGCCAGTCAACGCAACTTCTCTTGCAGGGGTGCATACTACTACACTTTCCAGTGATATTGCAAATGCTAATGCAACTGGAACTGGTTCTACTACTGTAGCTCCCACAAATTGGAAAACAAACCTCCAAGGTAACATTGGGATTACAGTTAGGTCTACTTGGAACCCAACCGTTGATGGACAAGAATTGTTAGATGGGACTTATACTGCTGTTGCTATTGTTACCGTCACACCTAACTAGTACAGGCAAAAACTCCCTAATTTTACCGCTCTTTGATTTTTTAGCTTATACTCAAAACGGTTGGGACATAGACTTTTGTAAAATCACGAAAAACCTAGATTTGTAGGAGTTTAGCAATGCTAAACTCCTGCCCGCAGAGTCAAATAATTAAGCCCTGTTGAGTATAAATAGTATTCACCTCATCACTTACCCTATCGGGTAGGTGATTATTCTTGGCTTAAATTTAATCACTTTATTGCTTAAGTCCTATAATCGTGCTGCTTGCTGTCGTAAATGACTAGAAAAAAGATCCATGAAAAAACTAATTTTAGTAGCTTTAACGATTATAACTATTCTCAATCCTACTCAAGTATTAGCACAATTAAGTCTAACCTGCCCTACTCAAGGTAGCTTAACATTAACCAATCAATATAATCTTGCTACTACACAACCTGCCCAGTGTAGTTTTGTAGTTGATAATACTGTTTCTAATATTGATGTTACTATCACCCTATCTGAACCAACTTTAAATCAACAGGCAACTACTGAGAAAATAGATCCTGCTGGTACAAGTAGAACCGCACAATTAACCTATACAAATAACAGTAGTAGTAAGACCATTCATCAAAATTCTAGTACAACTGATACCTTTTCCGGTTCAAGTACCACTCCTATGGCAGTAAGTATTCAAATCCAAAGACCACAGAAATTTTTTGCTGGCTTTTATACTTATGAACTCATGATCAATATCACTTCACCTTGAATTTTTACGAAGGAGTAAATAATGCTGAAATCAAGATTTATTAAAAAAAGTATTGTTGCAATAACAAGTATGGGGTTTTGTGGATCATTACTATTCCATAAACCGGCAAATGCTCAAGTAAATGTATCTCCCCTAGTTATGTTCACACAAACAAAACAAGGAACAGCTACAGGCTTTATTACCCTAATAAATGAAGGAGATGAAGCAGTAAAAATGAATTTATATGCTTTACCGTTTACGTATAATTCCAATGGTTTCCAAGTTTTAGAATCTAGTCCCAATGATTTATCACCCTATCTCATTTTTTCTCCTTCAGAAATAGTTTTAGAGCCAAAACAAACCCGTAGAGTTAGATTATTAGCTCGTCTCTTACCCAGTATGAAATCAGGGGAATATCGAGCCGTCATTTTTTCTCAACCTTTTAAGCCAAAAAATACCAGTGGTTTGACTGTAAATAATAGACTGGGAACAGTGGTTTATGTTAGTCATGGTGAGATTCGAGAAAGTTTAATTCCCAAGGAAACTAACTATGATATCAAAAAGGAAGAACTCTATTTGTTAGTTAAAAATGAAGGAAACGTGACTATTCGTTCTCAAGGTAGATGGGAATTAAAACAAGCCGGACAACTAGGATTTCAAGGGGAAATTTCTAAGATTACTATTATTGCAGAAGGAACAAGAAATGTTCCCATCACTATTGAAAAAGACCAAACAAAAACGTTAATTCCAGCAGGAAATTATCAGCTTACAGGAGAATTGTTTTGGGGAGATCCTCGAAATCCTACAAAAGTACCTTTTAGTTTACCAGTGACTATTCCATCAAGATGAAACTTCTACAATTCAACGTTTAGGCTACACGCCAACAAATAATTCTAATTTTTCCTATGGAGGTGTTAATCTGGGCTGATTCATCGTTTAAAGTTATTGATTTAAGTTTCTAAATAGGTTTTTTAAAAGAAAACTTTTTGATTTTGAGGGATCGGGTAACTTTTGGGGTATTATCATAAGTATATTCAGTGAATGTACAATTGCATATCAATAGTAATCCGAACAAATCAAGACTTTTTGTAAGTTCTATGAAACAAAACAGGAAAGGAAATGAAAGAAACATTTAAGAAAGTGTTAAAAGCCGCTGCTATTGCTTCTTTATTAACAGGTGGTGTAATTGCGTCCACTAGTTCTATCTTTGCCGGTAAAGCTAATGCTAACCCTGTCGGTTTTGGTGGGAATGTAGATCCATCCTGTGCCGTTACTACAAATTTCCCTAGCACTACAAACGCCTACACTAAAACTCTCTATACAGGCTCTGGTGGTGTTTCAAAGCTGGAGAAAAGTGACCAAGCCTCATTTAACTGCAACCTAGATCAACTTGATATAACAGCAGAGGTCACCGTAACCCGACCTACTGCGCCAACCCAAGCAACTCTTCTTCAAGGGGTGCATACTACTACACTTTCCAGTAATACTGCAAATACTGCTATATTTGCAGTATTGCCAGCATCATCGAACAGTTTAACTTTCAGTGCCACTGATTGGAATCCAAGTACCGCAGGTGACATTACCATTACAGTTAAGTCTACTTGGGAGCCAACCACTACTGGAGAAGAATTGTTAGATGGGAATTATACTGCTGTTGTTGTTATTACCTTGGCACCTTCATAAACCGGCAAATGCTCAAGTAAATGTATCTTCCCTAGTTATCTCCACACAAACAAAACAAGGAACAGCTACAGGTTTTATTACCCTAATAAATGGAAGGATTTACCCCGGATTATTGAGCTGTTACTTTTAGAATCTATAGCACTCCTATTTGATTCTTGAACATTCAGGAATCAAACAGGATTCCTATAGTCCCAATGATTTATCACCCTACAAAAATAAAGAACTCTATTTGTTAGTTAAAAATGAAGGAAACGTGACTATTTGTTCTGAAGGTAGATGGGAATTAAAACAAGCCGGACAACTAGGATTTCAAGGGGAAATTTCTAAGATTACTATTATTGCAGAAGGAACAAGAAATGTTCCCATCACTATTGAAAAAGACCAAACAAAAACGTTAATTCCAGCAGGAAATTATCAGCTTACAGGAGAATTGTTTTGGGGAGATCCTCGAAATCCTACAAAAGTACCTTTTAGTTTACCAGTGACTATTCCATCAAGATGAAATTTCTACCTATCAACTGTGCAGGGCTTAAATTGGTAAGCTTAATTGTAGCAAACTCTAGTATGATCGGTGGGGTGATAACAATTTTCATCAGGTATCCACCAGTGAATGCTCAGGACTTTAACAATCTATATTTAACTGACAATTCTACTGTTTTAGAACCTAATCAAGCTCCTGCTGCTAGTAAAATACCATTATCAGGAAAATTTACGATTCTCCCGCTGGGAATTAATGTCGGTGGGAATAAT
The DNA here is from genome assembly GCF_009712025.1 of Dolichospermum sp. UHCC 0406. Classification (NCBI taxonomy): domain Bacteria; kingdom Bacillati; phylum Cyanobacteriota; class Cyanophyceae; order Nostocales; family Aphanizomenonaceae; genus Dolichospermum; species Dolichospermum sp. UHCC 0406. The sequence goes on along the minus strand of NZ_VILA01000025.1, from coordinate 85,485 downwards.
GTAATTCCTTCCACCACAGTCAAGGGTTTAGAGAATGGCAAAGAAGCCATTGATTTTAACAACTGGCTAGTTCCTTTTGCTGATGTCATTAAAGCCTTAAAATTCAACGTCACCAAAAAAGATGATGGTCAATTAGAATTACGTTCTGTTGGTTTAATCATCAAGTTTGATCCAAGTCTATTAGTTAATGACCCTGATATCGGTCAAGCTATTTCTGTAGAACAGATTAAAAATATTTTAAATATTCCTGCTGAATTTAGTATAGCAGAATATGCTCTTGTTTTCAATCCATCATGGTTAACAAAAAATGTTAATGATAAACAATACCAAGAAAAAGAACAACCAGTCATCTTAGCAGGCTTACCTCAAATCAATCCTCCTTTTTTGAGCTTGACTGGTATTTCTCAACGAACAAATTTGAGTCAAACTCAGGGAACAAATTTTAGTAATAATAATTTAAATTACAACTCAGAATTTAAAACATTAGGAAGTGTTGTTGGGGGAAGCTTATTTTCAAGAATTCAACAAATTAATAGTAATGTAGGTAGCAACTGGCAAATAAACGAACTGCAATATTTTCATCCTAGTCCTTATACAGACTATCTTATCGGCACTCAAGCACCTTTTTGGGGACGATTTGATCGCAATCAAGGTGAGTATTTTGGCACTACAATAATTCAACGTTTAGGCTACACGCCAGCAAATAATTCTAGTTTTTCCTATGGAGGTGTTAATCCTCTAGACAAACTTAATACTAATGAAGTTTTACGAACCATAACGGGAAAAGCTGCTCCTGGAACTTTAGTACAATTAGTTACCCAAAATAGTAATTTGATAGTTGGGGAGCAACTTGTAGATAATTCAGCAAAATACCGCTTTGAAAATGTGGTGACAGCTAGTAATTCTTTGACAGGGAATGCAGAAAGTCAGAATTATAAACTTCTGCTTTATCCAGGAGGAAATTTGAGTGGTAAACCAGAAGAAATTCCTCTAAATTATCGCAATTTACAAGGTCAAATCAATAAAGGAAAATCAGCTTTTGTTATCAGCGCAGGTACAGAAAGAAATCGCACAAATCAAAGCTTTTTCGGGAATCTTGGTGATTTTCAAGGTGGAGCTACTTATTATTTTGGACTTTCTAATGAAATTACTTTAGGTACTGGGGTAGTTTATGATGGTTCTACTCAACCATACAGCGAAATATTGTATCAACCAGTAAATTCTCCTCTAACCTTTAAACTTGGGGCATTAACTGGTAATCAAATTAGTTTTAACGCAGATATTAGCTACAGAACTAATAATTTTAGCTTAGGTTTTGGCGGTGATGAAAAATCTTATAATACCAATTTATTTTGGGCTTTAAACCGAAAAGTTAGTTTATTTTCTAATTTGTATTCTAGTGGAACAAATAATCGCTTAGAAACCGGGTTTAACTTCAACTTACAACCAGTTTTTTTGAGTTTGAGTTATGATTATAAAAATAGTATTAATGGTGCTTTGAATGCTCGTTTAGATCCTTTTTTGATTGGCATTCGTAAATATAACCAAAATATTTCTTCTGAATTAATCTATAATCTTTCTGGCAGTCGGCTTTTTGGCTCTACAGGCAATGCAATTAGCCTAAAATATGATACCGATGATAAAAACTATTTAGGCAGCCTGAATTTGATTTATCGAACTCCTTGGAAAAGTAAAGATGGTAGGAGTTTATTAGACTTAGAATTTGGCTATGGTAATGGTTCTCAAGGTCATGGTATCATCACATCTGCTTCTACAACTCTAGTTCCTGGTTTAGGATTAAGATTAACTTATAGTGCAGTCAGTAATAATAGTTCTTCTTTAAGTCTCAATTTATTTACCAGTTTGTTATTACAACCTAGTATGAATTTCAGCGGTGACGAGACAAAATTAGAAAAGTTACGCACTCAAGGGGGAATCTTACTTCAACCATTTCTGGATAAAAATAATAATGGTCGTCATGATCATGGAGAAGATTTTTATACTGAAGATATAGAATCACTATTCTTAATTAATAATCAACCTTTGAATAAACTAGGTGTCTCTCGGCCAAAAAATGTCAGCAAAGGGGCATTATTTGAGCTTCCACCAGGTAATTATCGTTTGGATATAGATCCAGCGGGTTTTCCCCTTGGTTGGAAAGCTATCCAACCAGCCTATGCAGTTAAAGTTTCTCCTGGAAGTTATACGACTGTTTTAATACCTCTGATTCCAGCTTATGTTGTGACGGGAAGAGTGATAGATAAAGAAGGGAAAGCAATAACAGGAGTTAGTGTAGAATTTGTTTCTCGTAGTCATCCAGAAAACCGAGTTACTTCAGTAACTAACAGTGCTGGAATTTACTATTTAGAAGATTTAAATGTAAGCACGTATAATGTACTTATTGATGGTAAACTAGCCCAACCAAATACTTTAGAAATTAATACAAATTCTAAGACTTTCTTGGAATTAAATTTACAGCCATAACATCAAAATGAGGTGCGGAATTTTGGTTTATAAAGGATAAAAAATCTTTGCTACTTAACAATACCTTGTCCATTTTCTGTAGGTTGGGTTGAAGCATGAAACCCAACATGAGCGTCGGGTTGTGCTGTCGCCAGTAAAACTTGGCAATTATCAGGGTAAAAGGTGTTTAACCGGAGATAATATCACCTATTACCTATCCACCATTCCTGCTTTTGCACAAGAGTATGAAATTGCCAATTAGGATCAGTTTGAGGATAATCTAAACGGTAATGTCCACCCCGACTTTCGGTTCTAAAAACAGCACTTTTCAGAATTAATTCGGCAATATCTAATAAATTACGAGTTTCTGCCCAAAGCCGTAATTCCTTTTCAATTTGTGGCTGTTGAAAATTAACTGATTGTGTTGGTTTTAAACTCAATAATAATTGACTTAAAGGTAAAGCCGCAAAGTCTTCTTGCCAAGATGCAACTTGAGAAATGGCATTTTCTAAACTTGATTGTTCTCGACAAATACCTGCACTTTGCCAAACTACACGGGGTAAATTTTGGCGAATTTCTGCTAATTGTCTTTGTTGATTTTCCCACTCAATTAGAGATGGGTTAACTGCCAAACTTTCAGTTTCAATAATATTAGCAGATTCCTGTTTTCCCAGTTGCAATTTTTCATAGTCAACATTAGCCATTTGCGCCCCAAAGACAATACATTCCAACAACGAATTACTGGCTAAACGATTAGCACCATGTACTCCCGTACTGGCAGTTTCTCCAATGGCGTATAAACCGGGAATATTCGTGGCATTCATCACATCTGCAAGGATACCACCCATCCAATAATGGGCAGCAGGTGACACAGGAATGGGTTGAGTAAAAACATCAATGCCCCAATGTTGACAAACATTGATGATATTCGGGAAACGATGGCGAATTTTGTCAGCGGGAATGGGGCGCATATCTAACCAGACATTCGCTGTAGCCATATCAGCAGCCGTTTTTTGTAAATGACTGAAAATAGCTCGACTGACCACATCACGGGGTGCTAGTTCCCCTGCTGGGTGGTAATCAAAGGCAAAACGTCGCCCGGTGTCATCCACCAAATGCGCCCCTTCTCCACGCACAGCTTCACTAATCAGGAAACGTCCTGGTTTACTTAGGGCTGTGGGGTGAAACTGGACAAATTCTAAATCCCGCAGAATTGCCCCTGCCCGCCAAGCGATCGCTACACCATCACCTGTACTCACTGCTGGGTTAGTAGTTTGGGCAAATACTTGACCACCGCCACCTGTAGCTAAAATGACAGCCCTGGCTCTAATCCAGGTAATTTTACCTTGATAAAATAGGCTAGTTCCCAAACATTGACCGGTTTGGGGTTCTATCCATAAACTCAGAGCCAAAGCTTGCTGAATGACTTGAATATTCTGACGACGCAGGACTTGATCTGTGAGGGTGGTGGTAACTTCCCTGCCTGTGGTATCGGCGGCATGAAGCACGCGAGGACGAGAATGGGCTGCTTCGAGGGTTAAAGCTAAGTTACTGTCATGACGATCAAACGCTACGCCTAAGTTAACCAGGGATTGAATACAACTGGGGGCTTGTTCGGCGAGGAATTTGACAGCGGCGATGTCGCATAAACCAGCACCTGCTTTTAATGTGTCTTCAATATGCAGTTGTGGCGAATCTTCTGGGGCTACGGCTGCGGCTATGCCACCTTGCGCCCAATCACTGGCGGATAGGGAAACTGTTTCTTTAGTAATTAAGCCGACTCGTAAAGATGCGGGTAGACATAGGGCTGTATATAGTCCTGCTGCACCGGCACCGACTACTAAAACATCAAATTGGTTAGGAATATTTATATCAGGCAAGGGATAACTATGATTTTTGTGATTTGGATGATTTTTGGGATTTACAGCCCAAAATTTAAGATCTCAACTTAGGGTATGGGTAATTGGGAATATGTTTTCAATTCCCAATTCCCAGTCCTTAGTTATCTGTAGATACCGTTATTAATACGGTCGTCCCCTTCATTGAAGTTAGGCTCTAATTCTGTAACTGTAAAATTGGCTAAGTTAGCTTGCAAACGTTCTTTTTGTCTATCGGTCAATCCTGGCAGATTTAATACATCTTCTACTTTTTCGTAGGGAGCATTAGCGACAATCTTCTTAGCCAGGGTGGGATACAGTCCAGGAAAATCTTGGAAAGCCCGCATATTGGTATTGTTCAAATCAATTTTCTTGCCAAACTCTGTTGCCAACTTCTGATCTGCTTTGTTTTGGCGGGCAATTGCTAAAACGGGGACTTGATTTCCCACAAAGCTATTGAAGCCAGTAGCTTGGGCTGTTTGGGTAGTTCCCAACATTCCCCAACAACCTAGCAACAATGTAAATACACTGAATAAACGCACCAATGCTTTCACGATTTTTACCTCTTTTTTTCAAGGAATAATAAAATTTTGCAGCCAAAAGCTATGAACTTTAGGGCATAAGCCGGAAGTTTAAGGGTGTTAGAGTAGTTTATTTTCTAACTTGATCCTGGTTTCTTCATGGTTTAGCTTCATGGTTTCAGCTTGAGAGTTTGCACAACAGTCATCAAAAACTAATATACAGCGGATCAATATCCATAATATTTACGACTATTTGGTTTGATTTGACTTTTGCCAAAAATCTGACCTGATAGCACCTTTGCGCCCATTTTTCGGTGTTTACCTAAATTCATGGGAATTTCACGCCAGAACTGCTGCTAATAAGAAGAGACTGTCTACTAAGATTGTACTCAAAACTGCGCCGCCAAAGGCATACCAATGACATTGTTTATTGAGTAAAGAAGCTGTTCCTACAGTCATCAGAATGAGAGCAAGAATGATTGCCCAGGCTTGTCCCCAGGGTGTTTGGACTTGTGTTAGGGCATTCTGTAAGATTTGTGAAGCACCAGAGGGATCTGTTCTCATAATTTGTCGCCAATAAGGCATCAAATCCACTAAATAAAAATAAATATCGGTTAAAACCGTTCCTAGTAAAGAACCGAGGTAAAACCAATTGCCGACTTTACCCCAATTTTTCGCTAAACACCACACAGCAAAGGGTAATCCTAGTGCTTCTATAGGTATATGCCAGATTGGTTCATATCTTAACCAACCCCAATAAATTGCGCCTGTTAACCAAGTCCAGCTAAATCCAAAAAGTAAATCTCCCCACAGATAGGTTTGGGGACGTGACATTAATCTAATACTGATCCACACCCAAAAGCCTGTCATTAATACGCTAAGAGTGGGAAATGAGCGCACTAGTGGTGCTTCCATGAACACTGGTACTGATACTAAAAATACTGATGCTAAAAATATTAACCAACTTTGTCGGGAAGAGATAAAGTTTGGTAAGGAAGGATTTTTAAGGCTGTCATCAATATCTAACGTCGGGTTAGTAGCTGGATAGGAAGGAAATGTATGATTAATCAAAGTTTTTAATATTTGTTACTAAACTTTACTTATCTAGAGTATCATAACTGAAAATCCCCCCTAGGGGCATCTTGATTATACATAAATAACAACAAGATCCCCGACTTCTTAGAGAAGTCGGGGATCTGACTTTTGCAATACTATTGATAAATCACCAGATTAATCAAAGAAGTTGGGAGTCTTGTGATTAAACTATAAGTTATTTGTATGGGATTTTTGAAAAAAGGACTTTCTCAACTAATGGGAGTCTATTCTCATTATTATTGAGAATTTTATCAATATTTTAACGAGTTTTGGTGATTTCAGCTAGGGGGCTTGACAGAGTTTCGAGTTTTAGGTATGCTTATGATATGAGTGGAAAAGTGTGCGCTCATATATATAAATCGAGAAACAGAATATTATAGAGTTGTAAAATTTCAAAATCGAAATTTCATAAACAGCTACGACTTACTAATATATTGATTCAGGTTTCCAAGGATTAATAATAGAAATACCACATCCTTCAAAATCAGTAACATTGCGCGTTGCTATAGTTGCTTTATGAGTGTAACAAATAGCAGGAATTTGAGCATTAGGTTGAGAAATTGGAGTACCATTTTTTCGTCGTTGAGATGCAATATAAGCAAATGCTACAGCAGCATTTTGATCAAAATCTAGAACTCGTCCAGCAAAGTCTTCAGAAAACATTAGTTGTGCTGTTTGACTAAGTTCTTCTCGTCGTTTTCCTCCTGGAAGTAAAGCAATACCATAGAGAATTTCTGCTTGAGTAATTGTTGTAGTAAACAAACTCATTAAAGGTTGTGCTGCTACCCATTCACGAACTATTGCTGATTTTTGAGTTTTCATTAGTTCGGAAATGACGTTTGTATCAAGAATAATCATTTTCTAATCTGCAAATATTGACACTGTGCGAATCGCTTCTCTCTCTATTTCTGGTAATTCCAAATCTTCAAAATTGGCAAAACGGTTTTCAATTAGAGTTGCTAAATTGATAGGATTTTTAGGATTTTCTGTGAGAACAAGACGGAGAATTTCTGTAATTTCTTGTTCTAGAGAATGTCCATGTTTTTCGGCTCGTTTTTGTAACTGATTTTGCAGATCATCATCAAGGTTAGAGATTGTGATATTAGTCATAATCAATTTAGAATTAAAGGATATGTTTATTATACACTATCAATTTGAGTTTTTTTGTCTGAATCAGGATATCCAGGATTAAAAGATTTTCAGGATGTTGTTGTTTATTTGATGTGGGGATTTTGAGGATTTTTTTGTCTGAATCAGGATGTCCAGGATTAAAGGATTTACAGGATGTTGTTGTTTGATTGTCTATGAGAAGTACAGATTTTAGGATGTTAGATAATAAATTATCCGTTAAATTATTTGTTGTCATTTATTGACTGTTGGTGTAACTGTATTTTATAATATCTCAATATTCACAGACAATTCATCAATAATAATCTGTCTGAATCAGGATAACCAGGATTTGAGGATTTTCAGGATGTAATTTTTTTATTGTTTAGGAAAAATGGCGATTTTTGGATGATAGATAATATACTGTGATTGTAATTATCATTTTTCAATATTCACAGACAATTCATCAATAACAATCCTGTACATCCTAAAATCCTGGTTATCCTGATTCAGACAATTACAATTTCAGCATCCCACCAATAACCTACAAATAACAATCATGTAAATCCATGAACACATCTAATACCCAAAATCTAAAATTAGACGAAATTACATATATAATCAATGGATGTGCAATGAAAATACACCGAACTTTGGGAAATGGTTTTCAGGAGGTTATTTATCAAAGATGTATGGAAATTGAGTTGCAAAAATCAGGTTTAGGTTTTGGAAGGGAGGTAGAACAAACAATTTATTATGAGGGAGTTGAAGTAGGAACACGAAGGGCAGATTTTATAGTTGAAAATCAGGTCGTGGTGGAGTTGAAAGCGGTTATTTCTTTAGAAGATGTTCATTTAGCGCAAGCGAAAAATTATTTGGTTGCTTATAATTTTCCTGTGGGATTATTGATTAATTTTGGTGGGTTGAAGTTGGAATATAAGAAGGTTTTTAATCCTAGATTTCAGGGTTAATTTGTCTGAATCAGGATAACCAGGATTAGAGGATTTTCAGGATGTTGTTGTTTATTTGACGTGGGGATTTTGAGGATTTTTTTGTCTGAATCAGGATGTCCAGGATTAAAGGATTTGCAGGATGTTGTTGTTGATTTGACGTGGGGATTTTGAGGATTTTTTTGTCTGAATCAGGATAACCAGGATTAGAGGATTTTCAGGATGTTGTTGTTTGATTGTCTATGAGAAGTACAGATTTTAGGATGTTAGATAATAAATTATCCGTTAAATTATTTGTTGTTATTTGTTGACTGTTGGTGTAACTGTATTTTATCATCTTTCAATATTCACAGATAATTTATCAATAAGAATTTGTCTGAATCAGGATAACCAGGATTAGAGGATTTTCAGGATGTTGTTGTTTGATTGTCTATGAGAAGTACAGATTTTAGGATGTTAGATAATAAATTATCCGTTAAATTATTTGTTGTTATTTGTTGACTATTACTGTAACTGTATTTTATAATCTTCAAATCTTCACAGACAACTTATCAATAACAATCCTGTACATCCTAAAATCCTGGACATCCTGATTCAGACAATTAAAATTTCAGCATCCCACCAATAACTTACAAATAACAATCCTGTAAATCCTAAAATCCTGGATATCCTGATTCTGACAAAAAATATGAATCAGATATTTTGATTATGTTGGGTTTCCTTGCGTCAACCCAACCTACTAGCTACAAATCACAATCCTGGACATCCTGATTCAGACAATGACAATTTCAGCATCCCACCAACAACCTACAAATTACCAACGAACCATACAAACTGTAGGTTGGGTAGAACACAGTGAAACCCAACAAATTAATCATTATCTATATTATTGTGAAAGTGTTGGGTTTTCTCAGCTAAAGGTAAAAGATGAGCGATCACACTAAGTTATGATAATCTATATGAGAGTGAAATTAAATAGTTATTATCTAGTATTTTATGGTTCGTATTTACAAATTAACTCAAGTACCATCTATTGATGATTACGTAACTGGGTTGACTGCAATTCAGTCTCGTATCAGTGAAAAACAACGTCGTTTACTTCAAGTGCAGTATCATACCCCCAATAGGAAAGTAACAGCAACTCAGCTTGCAGAATTAGCTAATATTGAAGGTGGTCGTCCAGTTGTTAACTCTCTATATGGAAGAATGGGACATTTATTTTGCGATGCAACTGGATTTGACGCTTATAAACATATAGATGATAAATATTTTTGGTGGTCTGTTTGGTCTATTGGTTATGCAACTCGTAAGAATTTTATATGGGAAATGCACTCTGAAGTTGCTGAAGCTTTAGAGTTATTAGGTTGGGTTAATAAAAATGATCAATTTGTAGATAAAGCTGAACCTTCTAATTTACTATATGATAAAATTTTTAATGAATTAGTATATGAAAGAGATGATCGTAATCCTCCTGATAATAGGCGACTTGCACAATTTAAGATGGGATGGTTAAATGCAAAATCACCGAAAAAAATCTATACAAATAAAACATTAAATAAGCGTCTGACATGGAACAATTTAGGATATCGTTTTGGCACGCAATTAGGTCATTTAGATGATTTTTATATAGAAGAAATTTATAATTTTTTTGCGTGTAAATACATAGCAAACTATGAAGTTAACCTTGAACATATAAGCAAAGATACAGTATTTTTTGCTGAAGAAGTTAACCCATCAGAAATTTTTCGTGAAGGTGCAATACGTCAAATCTCTGTCAATGCCTATGAACGTGATCCGAAAGCACGTCAAAAAGTGTATTTCACACTATGGTACAAGTTGTTTTGTTTGTGGATTCAATTTTGGTAAAATTTTTGGTGAATTAGGTGAAGGTTTTATTCATGTTCATCATCTTAAACCACTGTCTCAAATAGGCACAGAATATGAGGTTGATCCTGTAAAAGATTTACGTCCTGTTTGTCCAAATTGTCATGCAATGATTCATCGAAAGTCACCTCCTCTTAGTATTGATGAAATAAAATTCCTGATTTCATAAGTTCTTAGTTCTTGGTCCGTAGGGTGTGTTAGCGCCAGCGTAACGCACCATTTCAATAAAAAAATCAAAATGGTGCGTTACATTTCATTAACGCACCCTACAATTAATTAACTATAAGCCTCCATCGGTAAACAAGAACAAACAAAATTCCTATCCCCAAAAGCAGCATCTATTCTCCCCACACTTGGCCAGAACTTATATTCCTTATTCCAAGGTGCAGGATAAGCAGCTTGTTCACGGGAATAGGGATGATTCCACTCACCAATAATCAAACTTTCCGCAGTGTGAGGGGCATTTTTCAAAAGATTATCGTGAATATCCATTTTACCAGATTCAATTGCGGCAACTTCCTCACGAATCGCAATCAAAGCATCACAAAAACGATCTAATTCCTGTTTAGATTCACTTTCCGTTGGTTCTACCATAATTGTCCCAGCAACAGGCCAAGAAACAGTAGGTGCATGAAAACCATAATCCATTAACCGCTTCGCAACATCATCAATTTCAATCTGCGCTGATTTCTTCAAACTTCGCAAATCTAAAATACATTCATGTGCCACCAAACCATTTTTTCCCTGATACAAAACCGGATAATATGACTCTAATTTCTTAGCCATGTAATTAGCATTCAAAATGGCAATTTTGGTTGCTTCCGTCAACCCATCTGCACCCATCATGATAATATACATCCAAGAAATCACTAAGATACTCGCACTACCCCAAGGTGCAGCGGAAACAGCGCCCAAATCACCACCCATTCTCACCACAGAATGTCCTGGTAAAAAGGGGACGAGGTGGGAAGCGACACCAATGGGACCCATACCGGGACCACCACCACCATGGGGAATACAGAAGGTTTTGTGTAAGTTCAAATGACAGACATCTGCACCAATATCACCAGGACGACAAATACCCACTTGGGCATTCATATTAGCCCCGTCCATGTAAACTTGTCCACCGTGACTATGAATTACCGCACAAATTTCTTGAATTGCTTCTTCAAATACCCCATGAGTTGATGGATATGTCACCATTAAAGCTGATAATTCATGACTATGTTTTTCAGCTTTGGCTTTTAAATCTTCAACGTCAATATTACCATGATCATCACAAGCAACTCCCACTACTTTCATTCCACACATTACCGCACTTGCGGGATTTGTACCGTGTGCAGATTGGGGAATTAAACAAATATTTCTGTGTCCTTCTCCGCGACTTTGATGATATTCATGAATTACCAAAAGTCCCGCATATTCACCTTGAGAACCTGCATTTGGTTGTAAGGAAATTCCGGCAAAACCTGTAATTTCTCCTAACCATACTTCTAGTTGTTGGAAGAGAATTTGATAACCTCTAGTTTGGGAAATTGGCGCGAAAGGGTGGATTTTCCCAAATTCTGCCCAAGTTACGGGAATCATTTCTGAAGTTGCGTTTAACTTCATGGTACAAGAACCCAAGGGAATCATGGAAGTTGTTAATGATAAATCCTTGCTTTCTAGTTGATGTAAATAACGTAATAACTCAGTTTCTGAATGGTAACGGTTAAAAACTGGGTGAGTGAGATATTTACTTGTCCGTGATAATTGAGAATGAGAAATTGCTAATTCTTCCACAGTAAAAGGTAATTGATCTTTCAATGCGAAAATTTGCCAAAGGTCAATTAAATCTGTTTCTGTGGTAGTTTCATCTAAGGAAATACCCACAGTGGAATTATCAAAAATTCTCAAGTTGATATTTCTCTCATGTGCAGCGTCGAGAATTGCTGCTAATTTGGTATTTCCTAATTCTACCCGCAAGGTATCAAAGAAGTTTTCCGAACCGATTTTATAACCTAACTTTTGCAAACCTGCGGCTAAAGTTGCGGTAAGTTCATGGATATTTTGAGCGATCGCTCTCAGTCCGTCCGGTCCATGATAAACTGCATACATACTCGCCATCACTGCCAATAAAACCTGTGCCGTGCAGATATTACTGGTGGCTTTATCTCTGCGGATGTGCTGTTCACGGGTTTGCAACGCCAAACGTAAGGCAGGTTTACCATTCACATCTTTTGATACCCCCACAATGCGCCCTGGAACAAGTCGTTTATACTCTTCCTTCGTGGCAAAATAAGCAGCGTGTGGTCCCCCAAATCCCAAAGGAATTCCGAAGCGTTGGGTACTGCCTACGGCAATATCAGCCCCTAATTCACCGGGGGGTGTGAGTAATAATAAGCTCAGAGGATCTGCGGCTACAGTCACCAATGCACCCTGAGCATGAGACTTTGTGATAAAATCGCAGTAATCGTAAATTGTCCCGTCGGTTGCGGGATATTGCAGAATCGCACCAAAGATAGTTTCGGAAAAATCAAAGGTTTGATGATCACCGATAATGATATTGATGCCTAAAGGTTTTGCGCGTGTTTGCAAAACATCAATGGTTTGAGGATGACATTCACTAGAAACAAAATAGTTATGAGATTTATTTTTGCACACACCATAACTCATACTCATTGCTTCTGCGGCTGCTGTCCCTTCATCAAGCAAAGAAGCGTTAGCAATTTCTAAACCCGTTAAGTCAATAATCATGGTTTGGAAATTTAACAACGCTTCCAAACGTCCTTGGGCAATTTCTGGCTGATAAGGGGTGTATGCTGTGTACCAACCGGGATTTTCTAAAATATTGCGTTGAATGACGGTAGGGGTAATACAGTCGTAATATCCCATGCCGATAAATGAGCGATAAACTTGATTTTTATCCGCTATTTGCTTTAATTTTGCCAGTGCTGCATATTCGCTTTGTGCTGCTGGTAGGTTGAGGGTTTGATGAAACCGAATTGCCTGTGGTACTGTTTTATCAATGAGGTCATCAAGGTTGGAAAGACCTAATATATCAAGCATTTGCTTGACATCATCAGGGTTTGGTCCAATGTGTCTTTGTGTAAAGTTGCTCAATGTGCTGGTTTGAGTGCGCGGGGGATTATATACCACAAATTGTTCTCCAAGGAGTTCTGTATTAATATATTGTAATGATCACTTTTGGATATTAGGGTTTTTTCTAAATTTTGTTTCGCGCAAAGGGGCAAAGGAGCAAAGACGCAAAGGAAGAAAGAAATCTGAAGTTTAAGTATTGGTGGAATTTATTGATTGGTAATGTTTCCATTTTTGCTGTAGTCGCTTTCTTTTTTCTGGTGTTAGGGTATGGAAACAGTGAGGACAGGAAATATTTTTTTCATATTCTGGGGAGGTTTTATCTGTTTCGGAAATGGGATATCCACAACAAAAGCATAATTCTTGATTTCCTGTTTCTAAGTTATGACTAACTGCGACTCTTTGATCAAAAATAAAACATTCTCCTTCCCATAAACTTTCTTCTGGGGGAATTTCTTCTAGATATTTGAGAATGCCTCCTTGGAGGTGATAAACTTCTTCAAAACCTTGAGAAAGTAAATAAGATGAGGCTTTTTCACAACGAATTCCTCCAGTACAAAACATGGCTACTTTTTGATGTTTTTTGGGATCAAGATGTTGTTGTACATATTCGGGAAAGTCTCTAAATATTTGAGTTTGCGGATTTTCTGCTCCTTTAAAAGTCCCAATGGTGACTTCATAATCATTGCGGGTATCAATGACTGTGACTTCTGGGTTGGAAATTAAATCATTCCAATCTTCAGGTTTGACATAAGTTCCTACTTTTTCCGCAGGGTTCACTTCTGGTAATCCCAAAGTCACAATTTCTGGCTTTAACCTAATTTTTAACCGTTCAAACGGGGGAATTTCCGTGTAAGATTCTTTATGTTCTAAATCTGCAAACCGCGAGTCATTGCGAAGAAAGGCTAAAACTGTGTCAATTTGCTGACGAGAACCAGCAATTGTGCCGTTAATTCCTTCCTGTGCTAGTAAGATAGTTCCTTTAATTCCTTGTGATTGACAAAAGGACAATAAAGCTGCTTGCAGTTCGCTACAATCAGGTAGACTCACGAATTTATATAGTGCAGCAACAACTGTCTGATTTTCTTGGTTCATGGTCTTGTCAAATTAATAATAATAGTTTATGATAGTGTGGTTATGTAAAATCAACCCTTTTTACATAAAAAACAGACTTGGGGGTTTAGCTCAGTTGGTAGAGCGCCTGCTTTGCAAGCAGGATGTCAGCGGTTCGAGTCCGCTAACCTCCATTAATTATACAAAAGAAAACAGATAAATTCCCTTGCGTCTTTGCCCCTTTGCGCGAAACACAATTCATCTATCTATGTTTAAATACTAGTGAAAAGTTATTTGCTGGCATGGGGTGAGTTTGATGCAATGTCAGATTTTGGGCTTCAGCAGCTTTTACTACATCTTCTAAATTACGCACTCCCCAATCTGGATTCTGTGCTTGTAAAGACTCATCAAAATCAGCGTTACTGGGTGCGGTATGTTCTCCATTTTGTTTATAGGGACCATACAAGTAGAGTATACCACCAGGTGGCAGAATCCGTCCAGCCCCTGCCATTAGTCCTAAACAGGCTGACCAAGGGGAAATATGAATCATGTTAATATTGACAATGGCAGAAATAGGTGGTTGTGGTATTATCTCTTTTTCCACAGGCCAAATTGGTGAACTTGCATCTAAATCTAGGGGTGGCTGCATGGCTTCACAGGGGAAAAATTCAGTCCACGCGCTAATACTAGCACGCAGTTCTGGGTTAGGGTCGGAAGGTAGCCATTGTCGAGGTGCGAGGTGGTAGGAGAAAAATGTAGCGTGTTCACCTGTGCCACTGGCTATTTCTAAAATAGTCCCATGTTGAGGCAATATTTGTAAAAGCAATTCTAGAATCGGTTCGCGGTTGCGCTGGGTTGCGGGGGCAAATTTTCGCTGGTCTGCGGGTGTGTTCATATCTGGCGAGCATTCACTATGATAATTAAATTAGCAGCGCTTCCTAGGTCTCGCTATCTCTTCGAGACGCTACCGCGAACGCTATCGCTCAATTTTAGCTTTTTTCGCCATATCACAGGAGAACAACTTGCCTAAATCTATTCATTCCACCCAACCTCCGCTTAAATTTATCCCTCAACGTCATAATCCCTTTATTGTGAAAATTGTATCTTGGTTTTTGCCTTTTATTTTGCGGGTGAGAACTAGACCTTGGCTACCTGCGGGTATTGTCAATATTGAAGCTAAAAATGCGGAAGTATTAGCCAAGTTATACCACGATTTTCAAGCAGGTAAGGTCAGATTTTTAATTGCTTTTCGTCACCCCGAAGTGGAAGATCCTTTATCTATGTTATACCTGTTATCACGGATTGTTCCCAAGGTGGCAAGAGAAAAAGGAATTAGTCTCAAATACCCTGTTCACAGTCATTTTATGTACGAACGGGGAATGACGTTATGGGCGGGAAATTGGTTAGGATGGTTATTTTCTCGACTTGGTGGTGTACCCATTCGTAGGGGAAGACGCGTAGATAGAAATGCTATCCAAATGGCCAGAGAATTATTTGCTAATGCAGAAATGCCGATTGCGATCGCTCCTGAAGGTGGTACAAATGGACATAGTAGCATAGTTAGTCCTTTAGAACCTGGTGTGGCACAGTTAGGTTTTTGGTGTGTGGAAGATCTAAAAAAAGCTAACCGCGAAGAACAGGTTTTTATTATTCCTATTGGCATTAAATATAGTTACGTTAATCCCCCTTGGCAAAAAATAGATTGGCTTTTATCTAAATTGGAAGCTGATAGCGGTTTACCTAGGACGGAACTTAGTACAAATGGAAAGGAACGGGAAGGAATTTTATATCAGCGGGTTTTGCGTTTAGCTGAATATCTAATTTCGGAAATGGAGGAATTTTATCACCGTTTCTATCATCAAGATTTTCCAGAAATTATCACTTCAGAGATTCCTATAAATGAAGTGTTAATTACTAGATTACACCGTTTGATGGACACTGCTTTGAAAATCACAGAAAAGTATTTTAATCTTCAGTCTCAAGGTAATTTTATTGATAGATGTCGCCGTTTAGAAGATGCTGGTTGGAATTATATTTATCGAGATGATATTGCCGATATTCAAAGTTTACCACCTTTCAAACGTGGTCTAGCTGATTGGATAGCTGAAGAAGCCGATTTAAAAATGCAACACATGAGAATTGCTGAAAGTTTTGTGGCTGTTACTGCTAATTATATTCTCGAAAAACCCACTCCAGAAAGATTTGCAGAAACCCTTTTATTAATGTTTGATATGTTGTCTCGCATTCAGGATTCTACTTTACCAGGAAGACCACGTTTAGGTTTAAAACAATCCATGATTTCTGTTGGTGAACCGATTAATGTGAATACAATATGGGAAAGTTGTCAAGGGAATAAACAAGCTTTGCGAAAGGGTGTTAGTGAGTTGACGCAGGATTTACAGGTGATGTTGGAGGGGTTGATTAAGGATTAGGTTCACGCAGAGGCGCAGAGGCGGGGAGAGGGTTTTGTAATAGTTTCATTTACCCTCGAAACTATTACACATCTGCAATTAACCTAGCCTTTCTCAAGAAAAATTGTAGTACAGTTTCTTCGCGGGAAATGATATCAACTCTACCTTCCATTCCCAATTGAATGTGACAAAGGTTTTTCCCTTTACCTAAAACCAAACTTTCTGGTTTAATAGTCACCTCATAAAAGGCATTTGGGGAAGTTGCTTTTGGACTAGTATTAGGACGAGAACTCGCCTCATTTGTGCTATTTTGTCGGGGAGTAATAGCATCTGGAGAAATTGCCTCCACTTTGCCATTGAGAGTACCATAATCCGGGTAAGGACAAGCACTAACTCGCATTTGGACTGGTTGACCTATTTTGAGCTTACTTTTCGCTTCCGATGGCACTGCTGCCTTAATAATCTGATTAACATTGTTGGGGACAATCTGCAATATCTCCTCCCCAGGACGCACCGTTTGACCAGAATTACGCAAGTTGATTTGAGAAATAATACCATCAGCCGTAGCCGTAATGGTAGTTTGATTTAGTTCAGTTTCCACTTGTTTTAGTTCGCTGGTATCACGTTCTAGCTGTTTTTCAGCTTCCATGCGTTGCTTAATCAGGGCTTGATATTCTTTCTCTAAAGCTGCTTTGTTACTTTCACCAGCAGCTTGTTCTTGGGCTATGCGCTCATTAGCAATTTTAACTTCAGCATCACTGGGATTTAAGGCAGCTTTAGCACGTTGCTTTTTAGCGATCGCAACAAATAGTGCTTGTTCTTGCTGTTTTGTAGCTAACTGTGCTTCCTCTAATTGATTCTTAGACAATGCTTCTGCTAGACTCTCATATCGCTTTTGCTTTAACTTCGCTACATTCAAAGCTGCTTCAGTGGAATGAAGGTTAGCATCAGCTTCTTCAAGTTCAGAAATAGTGGTAATTTGTTTATCATGATATTGTCGTTGATGATCGCTTAATCCAGCTTTGGCAGCATTAACAATCCGATTAACTTTATCAGTTTCGGCTCTAATTTGACTGTCAAGAATTTGCATTTGAGCATTGATTTGTAATATTTGCAATTTACCTTGCTGAATATTAGTTTGCAGTTGATTTTTTTTAGTTTGCAAACGAGAGTCATCAATAATAGCGATGGCATCTCCTATTTTCACAACTTGATTTTCTTTGACATAAATCTGCATAACTTTACCTTCAGTTGCAGCCTGGACAATTCGCAATTCTCCAGATGGACGCACAACCCCCTGTCCTTGGATTGTCACCTTATATTTAGCGACTGCGGCTACAGGAATAGCTAGTCCGAGAACGCAGAGAATAAACATACCGCCAAAGGTAGTCCAACGAGCAATTGGAGGTAGGAATTCATCTGTTTGAATAGGGGGTAAAAAGTCATTTTTGCTAGTCATGGTTACTCCAAAATTTACAATGTATGCAGAGCAGCAAAATTCTCGTTCCCATACTCTGTATGGGAATGAATTCTAGAAGGCTCTGCCTTCCTTCAATAACATTAGAGGCAGAGCCTCTGCGATAGCATTCCCAGTCAGAGACTGGGAACGAGTTATATAATCCTTAATCTAAAAAGTCTAAATGTTCGCCAGGAATTTTAGATAAATCTGCTGGTGTGCCTTGGACTTTTAACCGTCCTTGTTCTAAAAATACAATCCAATCTGCACACTGGATTACCTTGGGACGGTGACTAATTAAAATAGTGGTTTTACCCTGACGATATTCTAAAAGCCTCTTGAGTATTTGCGCTTCACTCACTGGGTCAAGTGCGCCCGTAGACTCATCTAAAATCAACAGAGGTGGGTTAGTAACTATGGCTCTAGCTATGGCTAATCTTTGTTTTTGTCCTCCCGAAAGATTAGCTCCAAATTCTCCTAAAACAGTTTGATATTTATCAGGTAATTCACTAATAAATTCATCTGTCCCAGTAATTTGACAAGCCTTGACAATTTCCTCAAAACTGATGTGAGGATAGCTGAAATGGAAATTATCAATAATAGAACGACTCCAAAAATGTGGTTCTTGAGGAATTAAAATTACCTGTTGTCGGAGACATTCCAAAGATATATCCTGTTGATTATAAAGACCATAACGAATATTTCCTGACTGGGATTTATATAAACCAGTCATTAATTTTGATAGGGTACTTTTACCACAACCAGATTTACCAATTAAAGCAATGACTTGACCACCAGGAATAGTTACAGAAAAATCTTGCAATAAATCAACTCTACCTGTGTGGTGAAAATTAATTTCTGTGCAAGTAATCTCTGCATTAGCAGGAATTTCTACCCACGGCTTTTTAAAATCATTTTCATCTTCTGGAGTCGCATCAATAACTTCTGTCAGCCGTTGAATAACTATTTGGGAAGTGATAAACTCATCTACTAAACCAATAACAGAACTTAAAAAGCCGAGAAGATTACCACTCATGCCGTTATAAGCCATCAATTGTCCAATTGTTAAAGTCCGATTAATTACTAAGTAGCTACCAATCCAAAGAATACCAATATTAATAAATGTCGAAAGAATACTTGTAACTGTGCTGCTGTAAAGTCTTAGCTGCATAGTAGTCCAAGACAAGTTAGCCAAACGACCAAAATTTCCTTGATATTCTTCCCAGGCTTGGGGTGTAGCTTGGGTAGTTTTTAAGACTTGTACTCCTCGAAATGTTTCCACCAAAAAGCCTTGGTTTTCTGTACCAGAAACAATCATATTGCGGGTTTTCTGTCGCAGTGCTGGTAAAAAAAGCCAGTTAACACCCGTAATTATGATAAATGCAACTATGGAAGCTAGAGTTAACTCCCAAGTATAAAAGAGCATAAAGCCCAAGGAGACGACAGCAATAAAAAATTGACTGGGTAATCCCAAAACAATCTGAGAAACTAAGTTATTGATAGCGTGAACATCTGCAATGCGGCTGACAACTTCCCCGCTACGTCGTCCTTCAAAATAAGATAGGGGTAAATGTAAGAGTTTGCGCCCGTATTCTAGAATTAGTCCTAATTGTAATCTTTGTCCGAAATGACCAATTAGGTGGGATTGGACGAAACTAATGGCGCTTTTAATTAAGTTCATGGCGATAACGCCAATAGCGACGGTAGTTAATAGTTGGGTATCTCCACGCACTAGAACATCATCCGTAAGTAGCTGCATCATGAAGGGAGATGCGAGGGAAAGTAGTCCAATAGCGATATTTAGGGAAATGGCTTGGGCTATAATAAAGCGATAAGGGTAAATCCGTTGCAGATAACGACCAAAACCAGCAATTTTATCTGATTCTTGTTGATAAAAGCGGCTTTCATCTGGAAGCAGCAGCAACATCACCCCATTATTCCAACCTGTAATTAATTCTTGGTGAGTCAAGTAACGAATACCAACGCTGGGATCGCCAATGACATATTTATTACCCTTCTGCCCATATAATACTACCCAGTGGTAGCCTTTCCAGTGAATAATCGCAGGGAGAGGGGTTTGATCTAATTGATTGATGAGTTGAGGAGAGGCTTTAACTTGTCTAGTATGGAATCCCAGGGCTTCTGCACCCCGTCGTAATCCTAACAAAGTAGTTCCTCTCGCCCCAGTACCAACAGCTTCGCGCACTCGATTGAGGGTAAATGTGCGTCCGTAGTGTTGGGAAATTGTGGCTAAAGCGGCTGCACCACAATCTTCTTCACTGTGTTGAAGGACTATTTTGTATTTCATTTTCTGGCGTGATTTTTGAGGAGAAAATATAGTCAAATAAATTGACTGTATTGAATATTGAAGGAGAATTTACACAGAGAGATTAGTTAACTTGAGATTGAGGTGAATAATTTAGGATCACTATAGGAAGGTTTTGAATTTATTAAAAAACCCTGATTCAGATCCCTGACTTCTTGAAATCTGATTAGTTTAATCTATCTAAATACTCGATAAAGATCAAGATCATAGGGATTACCAGGAGTGTAGTTATTGTCTTGAAATTCATATATTTGCCCATCACGCAAATCCATAGTTCTAAACTCCTTAAACTGATTTCGACCATCAGTATCAAATCTAATTATTCCTTTGGGAGCAGTATATATCCATGCTTCATTAGGTCGAATTGTGTATAGATTACCATCCAAATTATGAGTTATGGTGTATCTTGTTTTGTTTCTAATGGTAAACACCTCATAACCACCAGAAATTATTTCCGCAGCTTGTTCGTCAATTTCTTGAACCAAACCAAAATTCTGCAAGATACTTTGGTTGTTTAACAGGGCTTTTTCTGCTGTGATAGCCATTTGATTTTCTCCTAAAAGTTGGTGTTTAGGAAATACGCGCAATATTTACAACCTTGATGTCATAGAATAGAAAACTACCAGCCCCCACATAGTAGTCGTTCTTGCAAAGTGGACATAAAGGTAAAAAGCAAAGGTTTTATTTTGAGGGGATATTATTCACTCCTCTATTTTCAGTATATGAGGAAAAGAATATTTTTCAAGATGAATTAGACAATTTTTATTTTTCTTTTGTTTTTCGATTTATTGTGATAGATTCTGAATTGTTCTATCGTGATTAGCTGATTTTTGATGAAAAAACTGTTTTAAAAAATACCGTTTTTGATATTTTCCTTGAGTTTTAATCTAAAATATCCGGTATAAATGCAATATCTCTTATTTATGCTTCAGTTTTTTCACGACCATTTCTTTCACGTTTGAGACTTTCTTCTAAAGCCTCGATTTGTTCCCGACGGGCTTCTAATTCTAAACTACGACGGGCTAAATCAAGATTTAGCAAGGTTAAACTTTGCTGCCAATTCTCTATTTTTACCGCTTCTTGTTTGAGAAATTCAGGAGTAATTCCCGTAGAAATATAGATTTGTACTAGATTAATTACCCAATCAGTAGCATCTTCAATTGTTTCAATTTCACCTGTAGGAGATAGTTTACTAAGACTAATAAGTTATTACTTGTAGCATGACCTTTGCCTCAAAGAATTAAACTTTCTTCCGAAATTGTTAACCAAAAGTTCTGTGATTCTTGTCGTGCTAATAAACGTAATTGATATTGATATAAAAAATCATTTTTATGTACTTGGGCAAGATATAACATAATTTTTAGGTAATAGGTAATAGGTAATAGGTAATCTTCCCAATCACCAATCACCAATCACCAATCACCAATCACCAATCACCATCTACGATAACGTCTCTAGACGTATGCGTAAAATTTCCGCTTGTTTTTGTGCTTCTGCTAAAGTCTCTCTTGTAGTCTGTACTACATCTGCGGGGGCTTTATCCACAAATTTAGAATTGCTTAATCTCGCACTTAAAGATTCCACTTCTGCTTCGGCTTTTTGCAAGCTTTTCTCCAGTTTCGCACGAACGACTTCAATATCTACAACTCCTTTTAAGGGAATTACTACCTGTACAGTCCCGATAACACCAGCAATGGAATTTTCTTTTTCCTGGGGTACGGTTGGTAGTAATTCTGGTTCAATTGGTGTTTCACTGGGTGGAAAGTATTTTGCAAATAACTCTTCTCTTGCTTCATATTTGAGTAAATAGCGGATAATAAACCAACCTACATAACCCAAACCAATTATTTCAAAGCTAGTCCCAAATACGGGAATATCTAACGCAGTATTTCCCACAAATATAGCTACTTTTAAGCTAATAAGGGCAACAACTATTAAAGCAATGATCTTGATTCCACCCCAATATTTATTATCTTCAATTTTTGCAATCTCTTCGGGAATCACAACAGGATTAACATCAACAATTGTTAAAGTTTCCACTTTGGCTAAATCTTGAATATAAGTCTGTCCCGCAGTGAGAATAAATCTTTCACTTGCGCTTTCACTTTGCAAATTTGCAGTAATTTTTACCCCTGGTTTAATATCTGCTTCTGCCCGTAAATTGCGAATTGTGCGAATTGTGCCAATCAATAAATCAAACTGTGTTTCCAAAGCTGAATCAATCAGATTATCATCGGCTTCAGGATATGCTTGTAAAGGTAAAAGTTGAGGATTTTCTGCGGGTTGTTGCGTGAGAGTTTGCCAAATTTCCTCTGTAATATGGGGCATAAAGGGATGGAGTAATTTTAAAATCCCTTCCAAAATGTAGGCAATGATTTGTTGGGCAATTTTACGAGATGTGGGTTCTGCATCTTTTTGTAATCTGGATTTGACTAATTCAATATACCAGTCACAGAAATCACCCCAAATAAATTCATAAAGTCCTTTTGCTGCTTCCCCTAAACCATAATTATCAATGTCATGATTTGTTTGTTTAACAACTTGGTTGAAACGGGAAACAATCCACTTATCACTCAATTCTGTGGGAACTGGTTGACCTAATTGGGCTGGAGTTTGTCCATCCAAATTCATCATCACAAATCGGGCAGCATTCCACAACTTATTGGCAAAATTGCGAGAAGCTTCGACCGAAATAGATTCATCTTTTTTACGGTCATATTCTAAGCGAATATCTTGACCTGCACCAGCAACTTCCTTAATTAAGGTATAGCGTAAAGCATCAGTTCCATATTTGGCAATCAACAATAAAGGATCAATGCCATTATTTGCCGATTTCGACATTTTCTTATTATTTTCATCCCTGACCAAACCATGAATGTACACAGTTTTAAACGGCATTTTTCCGGTAAAATGTGTTCCCATCATTGTCATTCTGGCGACCCAGAAAAAGATAATATCAAAACCAGTAACGAGGGTAGCAGTAGGATAATATGTGGCTAAATCTTCGGTTTCTTCCGGCCAACCTAAAGTAGAAAATGGCCACAGTCCTGAAGAAAACCAAGTGTCTAAAACATCGGGGTCTTGAACTAATTTCACATCTTCCCCAAATTGCACTTTGGCTTTTTGTAGCGCTTCTGCTTCATTGCGGGCGACAAAATAAGGTGTGGAATCGGTAATTTCTCCTTGAGTTTCGCTGACAGCATACCAAGCGGGGATTTGATGCCCCCACCACAACTGACGAGAAATACACCAATCACGTAGATTTACCAACCAATCACGATAAACTTTATGCCAACGTTGGGGGACAATTTCGGGGGAATCTTGGTTATCGAGGAAATCTAAAGTTTTATCAGCCAGGGGGCGGATTTTTACAAACCATTGGGTAGAAAGCAGAGGTTCAACAGGGACTTTTCCGCGATCGCTATAAGGTACTGTATGTTTATATTCCTCAACTTTGACTAAAACACCTTCAGCATCTAAACGGGCTACTAAATTTTTCCGTGCCACAAAGCGGTCTTGTCCCTGAAAATCACCAGCATTTTCATTGAGTGTGCCGTCCTTATTCATAATATTAATGAACGGCAAATCATGACGTTTACCCATTTCAAAATCATTGGGGTCATGGGCTGGAGTCACCTTAACGCAACCTGTGCCAAAAGTCGCGTCCACCAATTCATCACCAATAATGGGGATTTCCCGGTTCATAATTGGTAAAGTTACGGTTTTCCCAATCAGGTGTTTATATCTGTCGTCATGGGGGTTAACAGCCACACCTGTATCACCTAACATGGTTTCGGGGCGAGTTGTCGCCACTTCCAGAAAGCCAGAACCGTCGCTGAGGGGATAACGGAAATACCACAGATTCCCATTGACCTCTTTGGGTTCTACTTCCAAATCAGACACAGCCGAACCAGAAGCAGGACACCAATTGACTAAATAGTTACTACGATGAATTAATCCTTCTTCATGGAGGCGAATAAATGCTTCTAAAACAGATTTTGATAAACCTTCATCTAAAGTAAAGCGTTCCCGCGTCCAGTCTACGGATACACCTAAGCGTTTTAACTGATTAATAATTGTGCCGCCGGATTCCGCTTTCCATTGCCAAGCCCGTTCTAGGAACTTTTCGCGCCCTAAATCATGGCGAGTTTTGCCCTCGGCTTTAAGTTGCTTTTCTAAAATCGTTTGCACTGCTATACTAGCGTGGTCAGTTCCCGGCAACCACAGGGTATTACGTCCCTTCATGCGGTGGTAACGCACCAGGGTATCAATCAAAGCCCCTTCAAAGGCGTGACCCATGTGCAAACTGCCAGTCACGTTAGGTGGAGGGATAACGACGCAGTAAGGTTCGCCCTTGTGGTTGGGGTCAGCTTTGTAAACTTGGTTGTCTTCCCAGAATTTTTGCCATTTGGCTTCTGTGGAGAAGGCTTCGTAAAGACTGGGGAGATTAGGAATAGTTACGGTCATGCTGGGAATACTAGGTTTATAAGGATTCTACTAAATTTTGCCACAGGCTTGAGAAACCTTTGTGATTCAGTTCTGGTTAATTAACAATAGACATCTCCGAAAAAGAATGTAGAGACGTTAAATAGATCCTCACTACAATTTATAAGCGATTATAGTTTTTACTTCTATAGGACTTCTATTTGATTTTTGGCGTTGCTGATTTGAGGTATGAAAATGATTTTTGATGATTTCAAAACCCTTGTAGAGACCTTCCATGGAAGGTCTCTACACCTAAATTCATACCTGGTTTCAGCAACGCCTGATTTTTGATAGCTTGCGTGGCGTAGCCATGACTCAGTAGGTATCAATTCTGTCTTTCCTGTTCCCTGTTCCCTGACCACACAAGTAAATTCACATTTATTAATACAGAGTAGTGAATCGTTGTGTAAATTTTGCCCAGGAATATATTAACTCAAATTGGTATGACTAAAGTGGGGATACCGGGTGTTACTATTGGCTTACAGGCAGAAGATCCAACCCTGGCAGACCTACTGAAACTTGAGGGCTACACAACCGGTCAATTCGGCAAGAACCATCTTGGTGATTTAGATCAGTTTCTACCCACAGCCCATGGATTTGACGAATTTTATGGCAACCTTTATCACTTGAATGCTGAAGAGGAACCTGAGAACGAAGACTATCCACCTGTGGGTAAGTATCCAAACTTAGATGACGCGCGTCCAAGGGGTGTACTTCATAGTTATGCAGGTAAAGATGCTCATCCAACATCATTATGCACAGATGGTGGGTATGTGGATAGAAGTCCTAGTAAACCTGAGCTTAATGAAAAAACTCTTGATCAACGAATCTGCGATACTGGTCCCCTAACTCAAAAGCGGATGGAAACTGTAGATGAAGAGTTTTTAGGGGCCACAAAACAGTTCATTACAAACGCAAAAAACGAAGAAAAGCCGTTTTTTGCCTGGTTTAATACCACTCGTATGCACGTCTTTACCCACCTAAAGGATGATTCTAAGGGAGTAACTGGACAAGGGATTGAAGCAGACGGTATGGTAGAACATGATGGTCAGGTTGGTGAACTTGTTCAATTTATCAAAGATCAAGGCTTAGACGATAACACTATCATCATCTATACCACAGACAATGGCGCGGAAGTATTTAGCTGGCCAGATGGTGGTACAACTCCTTTCCGTAGCGAAAAGAATACTAACTGGGAAGGTGCTTTCCGTATTCCAGCTATCATCCGTTGGAAGGGTCATATTCCTGAAGGTGTTGTCTCTAACGATATTATGTCTCACCTAGACTGGGTGCCAACTTTGATGGCTGCGGCTGGTGTGACAGATATCAAACAGCAACTTCTTAAAGTCAAAGACCGAGAAGAAACCATTAAAGAACCCATTCCTACAAATAAATATGAGGAATTTGCTGACGAAAACAAGGGTGTTCACTTAGACGGTTACAACTTCTTACCGTACTTAACAGAGACAAGATCATCTCTAAGAACAGAATATCCAAATGAATTCTGCCATGACATAAATACGGAAACAACTGATACAATTTGTTCACCTCGTCATCAGTTCGTCTACCTCACAGATGACGGCTATCCAGCAGCAATGCGCTATGATGACTGGAAACTGTTGTTTAGTGAGCAGCGTGCAGAAGGCTTTAATGTTTGGGAAGAACCCTTTGTGGAGTTGAGAGTTCCTAAGTTATTTAACTTACGCCGTGATCCTTTTGAGAAAGCTTACGTAGAGTCCGATAATTACGTTGATTGGCGTTTCCGTCGAATTTTCTTAATTGGTGATATGCAGCTACGTCTAAAACAATTTTTGGATACATTCAAGGCAGATCAATATCCTCCTCGTCAAAGACCTGCTACTCTTAGTGTGAAGTACATGGTGGATGAGATCCTCAAAGACATACAGAAGACATACCCGACAG
Organism: Dolichospermum sp. UHCC 0406; assembly: GCF_009712025.1. NCBI lineage: Bacteria > Bacillati > Cyanobacteriota > Cyanophyceae > Nostocales > Aphanizomenonaceae > Dolichospermum > Dolichospermum sp. UHCC 0406. The sequence goes on along the minus strand of NZ_VILA01000025.1, from coordinate 58,856 downwards.
GGACCAAATCTGAGCCTTTAGTTATGCCCAGCGAAGCAAAACTACCATCAGAGTTTGGTGTAGTTGTTGACCAACTAGGTAAAATTGTAGACAAGTTGAGAACCATTTCTAATAAGTGAGTCTACTCAGTGGTTAATTTTTTGACTACACTACGGTGTAAGCAAAATTAAAAGTTAGGAGGATCTCTGAAAGGCTATTGATCCTTGATCCTCCTGATTTTCTTGACAAAAATCTTACCTACATTCAAGGAGAAATATAATCATGTCTACTGTTTTAAATTCTTGGAACGATAATTCTAAGAATAAGGAACAAATCATAACTTTTGTGGAAAAAATCACCACAGAAGGACCTGATTTTGTGCCAGTGGAAGATCGTATTGCTGTTTTTGATAATGATGGAACTTTATGGGCTGAACGACCTAATTATTTCCAAGCAGACTTTATAAAGTCACAGACTGAAGGAGAAGAAGCAGCAAGAAATGTAATCAAACCAGATTTAAGTCAATTTCCTGAAAATATCCGCAAGGCAATAAAAGATTCCGAGGGAAAGATTGATCGAGAAGGGGTTAGTTTTCTTATTGATGCTTTCCAACAAATCTCAACAGATGAATACATCACAAAAGCTGGAGAATTTGTTAAACAGAATCACAGTTCTATTTCTTTCGAGGATGACGGTCAGGACTTTGTTAGGTTTGATGCTCCATATATAGACCTAACTTTTAAACCTGTAATTGAGTTAGTCCAGTATCTCCAGTCAAAGGAATTTCAAGTCTATATTTGTTCTGGTGGTGAGGTTCATTTTGTTCGCTCTTTTGCCGAAGAAGCCTACGGTATTCCCCCTCAAAATATCATTGGTTCAGCCTTCTTCAGATTGTTTGATCAGCAAGATGGTGGAGTGTTGGTGCGTAAACCGATTCTATGTCAGTATAATGATGCAATGGGTAAACCATCAGGAATTGAACTTCATGTTGGCAAAAGACCAATTATTGCAGTGGGTAATTCTAGTGGTGATTACCAAATGTTTCAATATACTAGTGCTGACAAAGATAAATCTTTGATAGTATTGATCAATCACGATGATGAAGAACGTGAATATTGCTACAATAATGTTCCCTACGCAAGAGATGATAATGAAACTCTGAATCAATCTCTAGACCATGCTCAGGATCATGAGAATTGGCTTGTTGTCAGCATGAAAGATGACTTTAAGACGATTTTTGAAAAAAATCCACCGCGACTATCAGCTTCAAAAAGTAAAGTTGCAAAAACTTCAATACCATCGGAGCTTAGTGCAATGATTCAGCAACTAGACAAGATTGTAGACAAATTAAAAGACCTTTGTAACTGAGTTCACCCGGTTGTTAAATTTTTGAATACACTGCGATGTAAATAATATTAGAAATCAGGAATATTTGTACAGATATTAATCTTTGATATTCCTAATTTTCTCTAAAAAACGTATTACTATTAACCATTAATAGTAATTAGTAGCTTGAGTAATATCCACCTGACAAAGATTTAAATCAAGAGATTGTATTGTTTAAAAATGAAAATAGTTATGAAAAATATTTGGTTAAAATCACTAATTCTTAGCTTGTTAATCATAGGCCTGTTTTTCGGGTTTTCCCCAGAAGTCAAGGCATCTTCTCCAGAACATAGCTGTCCAGAGGGAATGGTATTTATTCCTGGTGGAACTTTTAATATTGGTTCAGATGCTCACTACGATTCAGAACGTTCTGCTGAAGATATTACCGTTAATAGTTTTTGTATGGATAAATATGAAATTACTAACGCCAAATTTGCCCAATTTGTCAAAGAAACCGGCTATATTACAGTGGCAGAACGTCCTTTACCAAAAGATCAATTTCCTGGTTTATCAGATGATAGTAGAAAACCGGGTTCTTTAGTCTTTCAAATGGCAGACCCAGAAGCGAAAAGAGTCCGCTATTTAAGCTGGTGGAAATGGACTTTAGGTGCAAATTGGCGACATCCTTTCGGACCGGATAGTAATATTAATGGTAAAGACAATTATCCAGTTGTTCAAGTTGCCTATGAAGATGTTAAAGCTTATACCGAATGGGCAAAGATGTCACTACCAACAGAAACCCAGTGGGAATATGCGGCTCGTGGGGGACTCAATCATGCTATTTATAGTTGGGGTGAACAATACTCGGAAAAGAAAGCTAATACCTGGCAAGGATTATTTCCAGTTTTCAATACTAAAGCAGATGGTTATATTGGCACCGCACCTGTAGGGTCTTTTCAGCCTAATGGTTATGGATTATATGATATTACTGGTAATGTCTGGGAATGGACTACTGATTGGTATCGTCCTGGTCATGACCATAAGAGTCACACTTCAAATCCTCAAGGTCCTTCTAAACAAGAAAGCTTTGACCCAAGAGAGCCAGGAGTTGCTAAACACGTTATTAAAGGTGGGTCTTATCTATGCGCTCCTAATTATTGTAGTCGCTATCGTCCTGCGGCCAGGGAGTCTCAATCACCAGATACAGGAACAACACATATTGGTTTTCGTTTGGTAAAATTACTTAACTAATTATCTGCGCTTCCTGGCTATATAATAGTCTGAAAAATAATGTAGAGACGTTCGATAGAAATTTCCTGCTTACACTCCCTTAGAGGGTGTAATGATCAGCTGAACAAATATGGATTTTACGTAAAAAACAGGATATTTTTTTTAAAGATTTGATAAAACATCCCCACAATTAACCAATTCATTAGAGAATATCTAGCAGACAATAGCTTATAAAACTTAGGAGTTATACAGAAAATTATTGAATAAGGATGTGTTTTTTTTGTTATCAATGTGGATAATATAAAAAAGCATGACACAGATACGGAAAGTAGATGTTAGCAAAAGGGAAAATATGAGAATTTTAGTGACGGGCGGTGCTGGTTTTATTGGTTCTCATCTAATTGACCGACTCATGAATGATGGTCATGAAGTCATCTGCCTGGATAATTTCTATACAGGAAAGAAACACAATCTCCTCAAATGGTTAGATCATCATAATTTTGAACTGATCCGTCACGATATCACCGAACCAATTCGGTTAGAAGTGGATCAAGTTTATCATCTGGCTTGTCCGGCTTCTCCAGTGCATTATCAGTATAACCCAATTAAAACAGTTAAAACTAACGTTATTGGCACACTCAATATGTTGGGGTTAGCTAAACGAGTTAAAGCTAGATTTTTATTAGCTTCCACCAGTGAAGTCTACGGAGATCCAGAAGTTCATCCCCAAACTGAAGATTATCGAGGCAGCGTCAATCCCATTGGCATTCGCTCATGTTATGACGAAGGTAAGAGAATGGCGGAAACCTTAGCATTTGATTATTACAGAGAAAATAAAGTCGAGATTCGCGTCGCCAGAATATTCAATACTTATGGACCGAGAATGCTGGAAAATGATGGTCGCGTAGTCAGCAATTTTGTCGCGCAAGCATTACGAGGTGTGCCTTTAACTGTTTATGGTGAAGGTCAACAAACCCGGAGTTTTTGTTATGTTTCCGACTTGGTAAATGGACTAATGCGATTAATGAATGGTGAACATACTGGCCCCATAAATTTGGGTAATCCTGATGAGTACACTATCTTAGAACTGGCGCAGGCTGTGCAAAACTTGATTAACCCAGATGCACAAATTAAATTTGAACCCCTACCTGCTGATGATCCCCGTCGTCGTCGTCCCGATATTACTAAGGCACAAACTTTGTTAGATTGGGAACCTACTATTCCTCTGCAAGACGGTTTAAAATTAATGATCGAAGATTTCCGTCAACGTTTTCAAAAGTAGTGGTTTAGTAATTCACAACTGACAACTGTACGGGCGAAGCATTTGGAGAACTATTTTTGGCAATGACCGATAATTTATCTTCCAAATGCTTCGCCTCTACTAACAACTGACAACTGTACGGGCGAAGCATTTGCAGAACTATTTTTGGCAATGACCGATAATTTATCTTCCAAATGCTTCGCCCCTACTAACAACTGACAACTGTACGGGCGAAGCATTTGCAGAACTATTTTTGGCAATGACCGATAATTTATCTTCCAAATGCTTCGCCCCTACTGACAACTGACAACTGTACGGGCGAAGCATTTGGAGAACTATTTTTGGCAATGACCGATAATTTATCTTCCAAATGCTTAGCCCCTACTAACAACTGACAACTGTACGGGCGAAGCATTTGGAGAACTATTTTTGGCAATGACCGATAATTTATCTTCCTAATGCTTCGCCCCTACTGACAACTGACAACTGTACGGGCGAAGCATTTGGAGAACTATTTTTGGCAATGACCGATAATTTATCTTCCAAATGCTTCGCCCCTACTGACAACTGACAACTGTACGGGCGAAGCATTTGGAGAACTATTTTTGGCAATGACCGATAATTTATCTTCCAAATGCTTCGCCCCTACTGACAACTATAAAAAACGGGGTTTTAAAAATGCGTGTTTGCGTAATTGGTACTGGTTATGTTGGTTTAGTAACAGGTGCTTGTTTGGCTCATATTGGCCATGATGTAATTTGCATAGATAATAACGAAGAAAAAGTAAAATTAATGAAGTCTGGGCAGTCGCCGATTTTCGAGCCAGGACTCTCGGAAATTATGCAGTCTGCCATTAGTAGTGGCAATATTCAATTTTCTAGTGATCTCGCGGCTGGTGTTAATCATGGAGAAATCCTGTTTATTGCCGTGGGAACTCCTCCTTTACCCAATGGTGAAAGTGATACCCGATATGTAGAAGCTGTGGCTCGTGGCATTGGCGAAAATCTTCAAGGTGGCTATAAGGTAATTGTCAACAAATCTACTGTCCCCATTGGTTCTGGTGACTGGGTAAGAATGATTGTTTTAGACGGGATTGCTGAACGTCAAAAAACATTACTGATATCTGGTGATACAGCTAGTGATGATAAATTATCGAAGATTGCTAATGATTTTGATGTCGTCAGTAATCCAGAGTTTCTCCGGGAAGGTTCAGCAGTTCATGATACATTTAACCCTGATCGGATTGTCTTAGGTGGCAATAGTCAACAAGCCACTGGCATGATGAAAGAACTATATGCGCCAATTGTCGAACGCAAATTTGCGGCTGATAAATCTTTGCCTCCTGTTCCAGTTTTGGTAACAGATTTAAGTTCGGCAGAAATGATTAAATATGCCGCTAATGCCTTTTTAGCCACCAAGATTAGTTTTATTAATGAAGTTGCTAATATATGCGATCGCGTGGGTGCGGATGTTACCCAAGTAGCAAAAGGCATCGGTTTAGATTCCCGTATTGGTAGCAAGTTCTTACAAGCTGGCATTGGTTGGGGTGGTTCATGTTTTCCCAAAGATGTTTCTGCCCTGATTCACACCGCTGATGATTATGGCTATGAAGCCCAACTCATGAAAGCCGCTGTCAGTGTTAACGAACGCCAACGCTTAATTGCCCTAGAAAAACTGCAACAGGCTTTAAAAATCCTCAAAGGTAAAACTGTGGGACTACTCGGTTTAACCTTCAAACCAGATACAGACGATTTACGGGACGCACCGGCACTAATCTTGATTGAACAACTCAACCGACTGGGAGCTAAAGTCAAGGCTTATGACCCCATTATTTCCCAAACAGGAATGCGTCATGGTCTTTCCGGTGTATTAGTAGAAACTGATGCGGAAAGACTAGCAGATGGCTGTGATGCTTTGGTACTTGTCACCGAATGGCAACAGTTCAGCACTTTGGACTATGGGAAAATGGCAAAATTAATGAACCACGCCGTTATGATTGATGGTCGTAATTTCCTTAACCCCCAAGCAATGGTAAAAGCTGGATTCCAATACGTGGGCGTGGGGAGGTAGGGGAGGTTGGGGAGGTTGGGGAGGTTGGGGAGGTTGGGGAGGTTGGGGAGAAATTTTCTTCTTTCTTCTTTCTTCTTTCTTCTTTCTTCTTTCTTATCCTGAACTCCTGATAGCGAAGCGTGGCGTTAGCCATACTCCTGAACTCCTGACTCCTGACTCCTGACTCCTGACTCCTGACTCCTGACTCCTGACTCCTGACTCCTGACTCCTATAAAAATTAAAATGCCGCCCAGAGTCAACTAGGCGGCGTTAATTTTTTCTCAATTTTAAGAACTGTGAGGAATTCTTTCTATTTCCGCATAACCACTAAAAATCAATCTTTGACCTTCTGTTTCTAAACGATTTAGTCGCATTTTTACCCCATCTAAATCAAAGCGATCTAAATCAACCATATTATCCAAAATTTCTACCAATGCCAGACTTAAAGTCTGGGAAATTTCTCTTTGTGCTTCTGGAACTCCCTCAAGTTCAATCTTAGGTTCTTTGAAAGAAACCCGCCTTCTTCTTTCAATTCCGACACCAATGGTCATACTTAGGGGTATGAGTTCACCGTTGTTTAAATCGGCTTTAGCTACCAAATGCAAGCGATTTTCAGGTAATAACTTGACTTCAACTTCGGTAAAAGAAACTGGTTCACCACCAGATATTTCGATCAAAGTGGGTTCAGAAAGGTTCAGCAGCCGCTTTTTCACCAATTCCGACTCAAAAGCTCGATTAATGCCTACTTCTGATAAAATCACCTGGGCTACTGCTTGGGTGGGTTGTTTGAGAGTAAGTTTGCCACTTAAAACCGAGCCGAAGTCAATGGCTACAGCGTCGGTTTCAAAGGACATTTCCTCAACTGCGAAATCTTTGCGAATTACTAAGCCGCGACCGTTCATTTTAAAGCTATCAATGCTGCCTTGCAACAGTTTGCTGGAGGGATAGCAGCGCACAAAGACTTCTACCGACTCGCTTTGGGTAAACAGGTGGCGAATCGTTTGGCTGGCGACTGTGTTGAGCATTCGCTCTCCCCAATCGGTGCTTTTGGTATCTGTTAAACCAGTAAGTCCGCCGAACATTAGGTTTTAGTCTCTAGAAGTTCTTTATATTTTTGTAACAAATTGTGAACAATTATGCAAGCGATCCCCTGATTTAATCTACTAATGACTTAGAACAGGATAACTGATGGTTGGTTGTCAGTTGTCAGTTGTCAGTTGTCAGTAGGGGCGAAGCATTTGGAAGATAAATTATCGGTCATTGCCAAAAATAGTTCTCCAAATGCTTCGCCCGTACAGTTGTTGGTTGTCCGTTGTCAGTTGTCGGTTGTCCGTTGTCAGTAGGGGCGAAGCATTTGGAAGATAAATTATCGGTCATTGCCAAAAATAGTTCTCCAAATGCTTCGCCCGTACAGTTGTCGGTTGTCCGTTGTCAGTTGTCGGTTGTCCGTTGTCAGTAGGGGCGAAGCATTTGGAAGATAAATTATCGGTCATTGCCAAAAATAGTTCTCCAAATGCTTCGCCCGTACAGTTGTCGGTTGTCCGTTGTCAGTTGTCGGTTGTCCGTTGTCAGTAGGGGCGAAGCATTTGGAAGATAAATTATCGGTCATTGCCAAAAATAGTTCTCCAAATGCTTCGCCCGTACAGTTGTCGGTTGTCCGTTGTCATTGGTTAATAACTTTCTTCTATTCCCTATTCCCTATTGCTTTCCGTTGAGTCTGATAAATGTGAATTTGGTCTACTAAACCCCCAATACCAGGAATATCATCACCATAAAGCCGAAAACCCTTACCGACAGAATTAGTTAAAACTTCTGCACCTTTACCTTGATAATAAACAGGAACTGGACGATTACCATGATTTCCCCAACCATATTTAATCTGAGGATTAGAACCCCAAAAATGACCCGCTTTCATGGAATCAGATTCAGCAGTTAAAGCTTCTGCACTTTTTTCTTTGAGTAGTTCAGAAAAGTTGGGATTTAAAGTCAGATAATGATCATGATCAGCAGTGACAATCAGTAGATTATTTTCCCAACCACCATTATTTTTAATCCAGTCAATTGTCGTTTTCACAGCTTTATCAAAATCCAATACTGTCCCAATCATATTATCTATATTATCATCATGGGCAGCCCAATCAATATCACCACCTTCTACCATTAACCAAAATCCATCTTTGTCTTTAGATAAAACTGCTAAAGCTGCTTTGGTTAAATCATCAAGTGTGGGATTTTCATTAATTTCTTTCGCAATAAAAGATTTATCGGTTTCTCCAGGAAGTAGAGGCCGAACTGTATCGGGGTTTTTTCCTTGAGAACCAAACAGGGAAAAGATACTCAAACCTGTATTACTGTAATCACCATTGGCGGTACTTACAGGGAGATTTCCCTCTTGTCCCCTAGCTCCATATAATCCTAACAAGCGATCGCCCATATTTGGATCTAATTTAGCCGCAGTAGTCGCTAACTTATCAGCCGCATCTTTTCCCCGTTCTAAAAATGTGTAGTTATAGCGGTTTTGATTGGGGTTTTTACTCAATTCTGCATAGGTCGTTTTAGTGATATATTCAAATTTAGTTGGCGGTTCTACACCCGTAGGCAGAGGTTGACTACTCGCACCCGTGAGAGGATGACCACCACCTAAAATTACAGTTGGTTGATATATGCGAAGTTCCTGCTGGAGAATATTATCTAAAGTTGGATAATCACCATCATATTTATTGCGACGATTCACGTTTGCTGCTGCTGCACCAGGTGTAGCATGATCTACAGGAACAGAAGTGACAATCCCAGTAGATTTACCATGATCAGCCGCAGTCTTGAGAATAGTTTCTAAAGGTTTTTCAAATATATCAACGGAAATAGCATTGTTATAGCTTTTGACTCCTGTGTACAAAGTAGTTGCCGTATTGGCAGAATCAGGATAACTATACTTAATATACTCAGGATCATTACCCGGTGTCCAAGGATTTATTCCCCCACGTTGAGGATCATAACCCACTAAATTACCTACCGCATTAGGATTAAGATTTTTCCCCCCTCCAGATGGTTTATCGCCAGGATTAAATTGAGGTTGGAATTTAAACCCTGGTAGAATCGGACTAGCGCCTGTAATCGGATTAGAGTTTGATAACGCAGAGTTACCCGTGCTGAAAACTCCATTACCAGGAGCAATGGTAGTACCATAGGTGGTAGCAAGGGCGTAATTATCCAGAGTTTGAAAACTCAGTCCTTCCCCCTTACCAGAAGTATAATTATATCCTTTAGCCATAGCCCCAGCGCGAGCCATTTCCCAGCCCATACCATCCCCAATCATCAGAATGACGTTTTTGGTTTTAGTGACAGGTGTAGCGGGGCTAGAATGGTTAGTCAGAGTGATGAATATACCAACTACAATGATCAACACTGTAGTAAATAAACGGCGTTTAAATCGGAATTGTGAACTAGATTTAATTACCATTGGTAAAATGCCTGCTAGGAAATTGCTCTATGATGAGAGAATATTACAAAATGATCACAAAACTTTAAATTGACTCATCATGGCGAAAATTCAGTTTGCTAAAGGTATTGAAGAAACAGTAGTTCCAGATGTTCGGTTGACAAGAGCAAAACAAGGTGAAAGCGGTACGGCAACATTTATCTTCACCAATCCTGATATATTGGCGCAAGATGGCACAGATGAAGTTACTGGTTTATATTTGATTGACGAAGAAGGGGAAATCGTTATTCGTAACGTTCAGGGTAAATTTGTCAACGGTAAACCAGAATCTCTAGAAGCAATTTATGTGATGAATTCTAATGATGAGTGGGATCGTTTTATGCGCTTCATGAATCGTTATGCTGAGGACAATGGACTAGGATTGAGTAAATCTTAATTAATCAGTGGTCAGTAGGGGCGAAGCATTTGGAAGATAAATTATCAGTCATTGCCAAAAATAGTTCTCCAAATGCTTCGCCCGTACAGTGGTCAGTAGGGGCGAAGCATTGGGAAGATAAATTATCGGTCATTGCCAAAAATAGTTCTCCAAATGCTTCGCCCGTACAGTGGTCAGTAGGGGCGAAGCATTGGGAAGATAAATTATCGGTCGTTGCCAAAAATAGTTCTCCAAATGCTTCGCCCGTACAGTGGTCAGTAGGGGCGAAGCATTTGGAAGATAAATTATCAGTCATTGCCAAAAATAGTTCTCCAAATGCTTCGCCCGTACAGTGGTCATTGGCTAAAATACATAACATCTATTATGGAATTTCAACCACACCCAAATACACAGCAAGTTTCTGTAATTTGTGCAGTGATTACCGTCAGTGATACCCGTTCCCCAGATACAGATAAAAGTGGTCAATTAATTAAAGAACTACTTTTAGCTGATGATCACACTGTGTCATTGTATCAGATTATCAAAGATGAGCCTAAAGAAATTCAATCCCAAATGACAGCCTTGGGCGAAGATACTCGTATCAATGCTGTGATTTTTAATGGAGGAACGGGAATTGCTCCCAGGGATACTACTTATGATGCTTTAGAAAAGCTATTAGAAAAGACTTTACCAGGATTTGGGGAATTATTTCGGTTGTTAAGTTATCAAGAAATTGGTTCTCGCGCTATGGCTTCCCGCGCTGTCGCCGGCGTTTATCAAAGCAAAATCATTTTTTCTCTTCCTGGTTCTAGTAATGCTGTACGACTGGGGATGGAAAAGCTGATTTTACCGGAATTGGTGCATTTGGTAAAACAATTAAATTTGCAGAATTAAACATAATTGATAAATTGATCTTAGTCGTGAGGTGACAGATCCCCGACTTCTTTAAGAAGTCGGGGATCTAATTCATTTTATAATGTGAAGATGATTTTTCATCCTCAAATCTCAATGGTTCATAGACAATCAAAAAATCACATCCTGTTAATCCTTAAATCCTGGACATCCTGATTCTGACAAAATATTATTGTTGTCATGCAGAGCCTCCTGTGGGCATTCCCCAGCAGAGCCAGGGAACGAGGGAAAAATCACATCCTGTTAATCCTGAACTCGTTCCCAGACTCCGGCTGGGAATGGGAGTTTGAGGCTCTGCCTCAAATACAGTGAATATAATGGAGGCAGAGCCTCCTGTGGGCATTCCCCGGCAGAGCCAGGGAACGAGGGATTGACATCACCAAAGAAACTCCCTACAACTCTTTTAAAAAAGCCATTGTTTGTTCATAAAGAGCAGTATTTCCTTGAGCCATGAACAATTGCGCTGCTCGTTGCAGGTCTTCTCTGGCTTTTTGTTTGTCACCAAGTTGATAATAAACATATGCCCGGTTGTAGTAAAAGACGCAAAGAAGAAAGTAACTGTGAGAATAATAGGAATCACAATCTTATCATTCAATTACAATCAAACATCCTGTTAATCCTTAAATCCTGGACATCCTGATTCTGACAAAATCACAATTAACATCACCAAAGAAACTCCCTACAACCCTTTTAATAAAGCCATAGCTTTTTCATAAGCAGCAGTATTCCCTTGAGCCATGAACAATTGCGCTGCTCGTTGCAGGTCTTCTCTGGCTTTTTGTTTGTCACCAAGTTGATCATAAACAAGTCCCCGGTTGCCGTAAGCTTCGGCAAGGTTAGGATTAATCTTGATAGCTAGGTTGTAATCATCTATTGCTCCTTGCTTATCTCCTAATTGATTACGGACAAGTCCCCGGTTGTTGTAGGCTTTGGCATAGTTAGGATTAATCTTGATAGCTAGGTTGTAATCATCTATTGCTCCTGGCTTATCTCCTAATTCATTACGGACAATTCCCCGGTTGTTGTAGGCTTGGGCATCGTTAGGATTAATCTTGATAGCTTGGTTGAAATCATCTATTGCTCCTGGCTTATCTCCTAATTCATTACGGACAATTCCCCGGTTGTAGTAGGCTTCGGCTAAGTTAGGATTAATTTTGATAGCTTGGTTGAAATCATCTATTGCTTCTTGCTTATCTCCTAATTCAGCACGGACAACTCCCCGGTTGCCGTAGGCTTGGGCTAAGTTAGGATTAATTTTGATAGCTTGGTTGAAATCATCTATTGCTTCTTGCTTATCTCCTAATTCAGCACGGACAATTCCCCGGTTGTAGTAGGCTTGGGCTAAGTTAGGGTCAATCTTAATGGCTTGGTTGTAATCATTTATTGCTCCTTGCTTATCTCCTAATTCACCTTTAAAAAATCCCCGGTTGTTGTAGGCTTGGGCTAAGTTAGGGTCAATCTTAATGGCTTGGGTGAAATCATTTATTGCTCCTTGCTTATCTCCTAAATCAGATTTACCAATTCCCCGGTTGAAGTAAAATGCTGCACGGGGACTGAGTTCAATGGCTTTATTTATCGCTGCTGCTGCTTCTTTATATCTTTTTAAATCACTTAAAACTCCCCGCTTCTGATTATACCAATTGGGATTATTGGGCTGGAGTTGAATGGCTTGATTTATGGCTGCTAAGGCTTTATCCAGTTGGTTTGATCTTCTATAGACTAAACTTAAATTATCCCAAGCAGGAACAAAATTAGGTTGAGACTTCACCGCTTGCTGTAATGCAGTTATAGCTTCTGGATATTTTCCACTCCAAGCTAACGCCAAACCCTTACCATAATAAGCCAGGTGAATAAACTCTGGTTTTTGCTTAATTGCTGCTTCAAAAGCCTGTATTGCTTCTGGATAACGACGTAACCGCCACAGTTGATTTCCCCTTTCTAACCATTGACTGGCGGTAGTATTGCCTTGGGAAACATCTACTGATAAAATCGCTGTTTGAATAGACTTAACTTTTTGTTGATTTAGTTCTGGTGTTCGGGTGGTTTCTACCTTTTGTGCTTGGGTATTCAGTCGGGTAGCTAATGCCAAAAATGTACTCACCGGGATACCCAAACTATTACCTAATTGGATATTTCCGCCACTACTACTATTATTATCAATAGCAGCTTGTCCCTCAGTTCTGCCATGAATACCAATTACCCGCCCTTGGGAATCTAATACTGGTCCCCCACTCATGCCCCCAAAGGTGATACTACTATAAACTAATTCATATCCTCCTGTTAAGGAAGCTGCACTTTGGGCTGTACCAGAACTGTTGTTTTTAAAATCTGATTGGGTAGTTTGGAATAATCCTTGTTCCTTACTATAAATTTGTCCCAATGTGAACCGCCAAGGTGATTTTTCTCCTAATCTGGGATAACCAGCAGTGAACGTATATTCATTATCTCTTGGGTTATAATTGGCTAAAGTCGCAACTTGATAATTTTCCCGACTGGTGAATTTAACTACTGCTAAATCTACCCCCTCTTCTAATTTAATCGTGCTTGGTTCTACGGGATATTGTTTATTATCTACTGTGAGGATTTTATAAGTATTTGGCTCACATGGTCCTACTTTATCTGGTGGTTTACAAACTACATGAGCAGCAGTTAAAACGGTGTAAATATCTCCTTCTTTAGCGATAATAATTCCTGAACCATTACTACCGCTACTACTATCAATTCTGACGGTAATTTGTTTAGCTTTTGCTTCTAATTCTCCTAACCACCCTGTTAATGGTACTTCGGCTATTGTCTGTTTAATATCTGGTATAGGTAAATTATAAGCGGTGAGAACTTCTGGTCTTACCTGAGCTAAAACGGTTTTAATAGGTATTCCCCAACTCAGTTTTCTAAATTCCTGAATTTCTGTATTTGTGGGGCGTTTTCCGTTGGTATAAACATAACCAGAATTAGACCAAGGAGAGGAACTAATCCCATTAATTCCTATTAAATTTCCTGTATTACTAATAATTGCACCGCCACTCATTCCCGGTTGAATATCGCTAGTATAGCCAATTTCATAACCATCTTTTAAACTGGGTTGAGAAATTATTTGTTGTATTTTTCCTGTTGTTAATACTAATTTATCCTCAGATACAGCATAGCCTGCGGCCATAACTGGTGTTTCTAAGTTAATATCAAAAGAGGCGATTCTGTCAGCAATTTCTGATGGTAAACAATATTTTTGATTAGATGTAAATTCTACTATAGCTAAATCGAATTTATCAAAATTAGTATTAGGTAAAATTTTACCTGCATATTTTTGACCATCGGCTGTGATAATATTGATATTATTAATTCTTCTGACAACGTGGGAATTAGTCACTACTAAATAAGAATTATCTTTTCTAGCGAAAATTGTCCCGGAAGCGCCTCTTTCTTTGTCTCTGACTCTAACTGTAATTTGTTTAGCAATGGTTTGTAATTGTGGTTCTGAATAAATACCGTTTTCTGGGTTTGCTGGTCGTAATTTGCACCTTTGGGAGGACTGTGTAAGTAGTTTTGTCGTCTTGGTTTGGGTTTCTATTGCTGACACTGGATAAGGTAGCAGCAGTAAGCAGGAGATAATGGCGATTTGACGTTTCATGATTAGTTAAATAGTGTTTTTATTAGTGGTAATTTACCCCCCTTAATCCCCCCTTTACAAGCTACGGTGTACACACAAGTCTTCTATGGTTGCCCCAAAACGTTTAGATCCCCCCAACCCCCCTTAAAAAGGGGGGCTAAATTCTTCAAAGTCCCCCTTTCTAAGGGGGATTTAGGGGGATCGGATCACGTTTAGCATCCTGTCTAGAGATGTGTGTACACCGTTATAAGGGGGGCTAAATTCTTCAAAGTCCCCCTTTTTAAGGGGGATTTAGGGGGATCGGATCACGTTTAGCATCCTGTCTAGAGATGTGTGTACACCGTAGCCTTTATAAGGGGAGGGTTAGGGTGGGGTATTTTGTTATTTAGAGATTTTTTTGAGATATTCACCCAGATTCAAGTAAGTATTTTCACCTGAATTTTGCCAAGTTAGGTCTGAAGTTCTACCTTCTCTGATGTCATTAAGTTCGGCTAAAACTGTAGTGGGATTTACACCTGGCCTGACACTAAATAAAATATTGTTTTTATTGCATTCACCAGGTTTAGCCGCACAGATAACTCCCAAACCATTCAACTTACCGGTAGTTAAATAATCTAATCGGCCTTGTTGGTGAAATTGCTGGAATTTTTTACTTACTTGTTCACAGCGTTTTTTAGGAGTCCATTCGCTACGGGGAAAAGAGTCAGATTTCCAAGCAATAATGGGTACATAAGGCTCAGGTTTTTTGTCGGGAACGAAGGCCATGGTAGTGGGAACTCTTTCCGTATTACTTTTGTAAGAAATTGAACGACAAGCAAAACTAACTTCTTGCTTGGGAATCTCTTGACTCAAACCAGGGTTAACACTAAGGGTAACTGTCAATGCGGTGAATGCTAAGACACTAGTTAATGCTGGTAGTTGCATAATGCTTGACCTTTGATTACTGAACTTTGGTGATTATGGTAGTATTTAACTAGATTTATGTTATCTAAACTTTATACTTGGCGTAAGAATATGCACGCCCCTAACTGATTATATACTAATTCTTATCAAAGATTAAGGCGTTTACCCAGAAGTTAACTTTATGATACAATCCTGTTTAATAGGTGAAGTGAACAGACTTATATAAATACCTGTTTTTGGTTAATGGATCAACACTGTAACTATATCATGTACTATTTTATCTATCATGTACTATTGTACCAGACCGCACTGCCCTAGTCCAGAAAACCGTTTTCCCGACTCTCCAGATTCTAATACTACCTCGGAAATATTCTGTCAAGCTTGTGGAATGCCCCTAATATTAAAGGGGAGAAAAGGACATTATCAAACTATCAAACCTCTGGGAAAAGGAGGATTTGGTGCTACTTTTCAAGCTATTGATTTAGATTCTGTGAATCAGCGTCAATGTGTAATCAAACGATTGAATATTAATGACAACCCGGAAATTGCTGACAAAATTGTTGAAGCAATCAAAGCAGCTTTTGATCGAGAAGCTCAGGTTTTAGAATTTTTAGGTGACAATAACGGGAATATTCCCACATTATATGATTATTTTTCCCTGACCGCTCCCGCTTTTGGTCAACAAGAAGAACTTGAGTTTAAATATTCAGTACAACAATATATCCAAGGTGAAGATCTGTCTCAGGAACTCAGAAGAAAAGTTCGTTTTTCCGAAACAGATATTTTAGATTTTTTAAAGCAAATTTTACCGATTTTACAATTTATTCATGACCAAAATTCTATCCATCGAGATATTAAACCCAGTAATATTGTTAGAGAAACAGCAA
Source organism: Dolichospermum sp. UHCC 0406 (assembly GCF_009712025.1). Taxonomy (NCBI): domain Bacteria; kingdom Bacillati; phylum Cyanobacteriota; class Cyanophyceae; order Nostocales; family Aphanizomenonaceae; genus Dolichospermum; species Dolichospermum sp. UHCC 0406. The sequence continues at coordinate 42,848 of NZ_VILA01000025.1, read as the reverse complement.
CACAAAAACTATTTTTAATTGATTTTGGCGCGGTTAAACAAGTTGTTTCTGGTGAAACAAATATAAAAAAATCTGTACCTATTTTTACAAAAGTGTACGCTTCTCCTGAACAAAGACCTGAAGAAGGAAGAATAGGAGAAATTTATCCGTCTAGTGATTTATATAGTTTAGCTGTTACTTGTCTGGAGTTACTCACAGGTACAACTCCTGTTGATTACCTTGACAATAATTACCGAAATTGGCGACAACAAGCTAGTATAATTATTAGCCCTTCTCTAGCTAATATTTTAGATAAAATGCTCAAGATTAACCCTAGACACCGGTTTCAATCAGCAGCAGAAGTTATGACGGCTGTAAATGAATCTCAAATAACCACACAACCAGATCATTCAGTCAATAATAATAATAATACAAAGCCCATCAATAAACCATCTCACAATTTAAAATTTTTACTCATAAAATCGGCTTTTTTAATAACTTTAATAACTATTGGTGTGATGGGTATTAATAGTTATTTGCAACCACCAATTAAAGTAGTAGAATATGCAAAAGCTGGAGTTAAATTTAAATATCCTAAAAATTGGCAAGAAACACCAGTAACAGATAAATTAACGCGAATTATCCCGAAAAATACGATTTCATCTTCTCTAACTCCAGAATTTTTTATCACTATAGATGAGTTATTCCAGTCGGAGTCTTTGGAAGATTATACTAAGTTTTCTATCGGACAAATTGAAGCATTAGGACAAAATGCGAAAATTATCAAATCTGGACGAATACAACTTGGTGAAACACAAGGTCATCAAGTAGTTTATGAGAGCAGAGATAATATCCACAAGGTAAATTTCCAAGAAATGCAAGTATGGATTGTTAATGGTAAAAAAGCCTATATTCTCACCTATCGCGCTGAAGATAAATCCTATCCAGAGTTTGCGAAAACTGTGGAAGACACCATAATTAAATCCTTTAGACTGGAAAAATCCACATCTGAAAAATCCACAAATCCAATCTGGTAATTAAGAGGATGTTTGAAAAGTATCAGAATTAATCGAGATCCCCCCAACCCCCCTTACAAAGGGGGGCTAAATTCCTCAAAGTCCCCCTTTTCAAGGGGGATTTAGGGGGATCAGATCCCACAGGAAAAAGTTTTCAAATAACCTCTTACTTAAACTCCAAATTCAAGGGTGTAAATGACAATTTGAGTATTGGGAATTGGGGTAATTTACGTTCTGGACAGAACCCCCAATCTCAAAACAAAAACAACCCCCAAATTTGGAGGTTGTGAATTTTTATTTGTGAAAAATCTGATGATTAAAACAAAACTGATTATTTTATGGACATAATACAAACGGAAGCTAGAAAAGTGGCGATCATATAAAACACAGCCACTACTTGCAATTCTGACCAACCAGTTAATTCTAAATGATGATGTAAAGGAGCCATTTTAAATAATCGCTTACCTTTGCCATCTGGTCCTTTTGTAGCTTTATAATAACCAACTTGTGCCATCACAGAGAGAGTTTCGACAAAGAAGATACCACTCAGGATAAACAGTGCTACTAAAGTATTAGTTAACAGTGCAACCGCAGCTAAAGCGCCACCCAGGGCTAAAGAACCCGTGTCACCCATGAAAACACTAGCCGGGTTGCGATTGTAGGCTAAAAAGCCCAAGCAGCTACCGCTGACAGCAGCACAGAAAACCATCAAGTCAGGGGAAGTTGGCGCAATGATCACACCTAATGCGAAAATAGCGATCGCTACTGTTCCCGCCGCCAAACCATCAATCCCATCTGTTAAATTAGTAGCATTGCTCTGGGCAACTAGGACAAATCCGGCTACAGGCCAAAACAACAGTCCTAAAGGTAAGGATAAACCCACCCAAGGTACATGGATATTAGTTATACTAAAATCACCCTTAAATACCAACCACGCACAAAATACCGCCCCAAAGATAACTTGCAAAGCTAACTTCATCTTTGGAGAAATTCCTTTGTTAGACTTCCGACGCAAAATTTGCCAGTCGTCTATCCAGCCAATTAAGCCGTAGCTGAGTGTTAAAGCCGAAACTGCCAGCACATTTTCTGAAAAATCGGATAATATACAAGCAATTATCACCGCTACAGGGATAAAAAATATACCCCCCATAGTTGGTGTTCCCGCCTTTTTGAGATGTGCCTGGGGTCCATCCTCCCGGATGATTTGCCCGGTTTTGAGCGTTTGTAGCAGAGGGATTACCCACTGTCCCAAAATCGCCACACCCACAGCAGATAATAAAAGAGGTAGGGTGAGGGAAGTAGTAGCCCATGGGGTTCTATTTCCCATCCAATCTGAAATCAAGGCTGTCGTACTGAGTAGCAAGGCCAGCAAGGAGGCTAACCCAATTCCCGAAAAATTCAAACTTTGATTAGGAGATAATTTAGCGTCCACAAAAAAAAGTCCCTTCACTCCACACTTTAAAAAACCTCAACAAAATAATCCAACCCGGTTTTGGTTACTAGTTCACAAGATCCTGCGGTACTAGTACATCACGGCGTAAATAAAGCAACCATATTCAATCGCCAAAAAGCCTACTGTATATTAGTTTTGACTTTTGACTTTTGACTTTTGACTTCCGCCCTGCGGTACTAGTCCTCCTCAGCAATTACATCATCGTCATCATCATAGTCAGTATCACCAATTCCGTCGTCCACGCCCAGAAAATCGGATATTACTTCTACATCTTCCCGCGAGTCGGTGTCATGGATATCACGGGCTATCAGTCTGCCACTCAGCCGCAACCAGTCCAACATAGAGGACTCTTGTTTTAAGGGAATAACTGATGCTCGCTGGTTTCGGGGGGCTTCACGGAGGGGAGAATCTAACATATTAACAATCACACACGAGGGTTTATATAACTAGACACTAAGAGTCTATCATACTGACTTGATACGAGTTAATTTATTCCTTCATACAGGTCTTTAACTGCTGAATCCGAATCAAAGAAAATTTTCATTTAATTACCGAACGGTAGTCAAAAAGGCATTATTCATGAATTGTCTGGTTATAGACAAAGAACATTAATATTTTATTAATGCTATTTAATCATGTAAACTCTCTTGAGGCATTGGGTAATGATAGGCAAATCAACTCTTATTGATCTAATTGTTGGCACTAATCGCGGTTTATTAGCAAGTCAGCCACAACAACAAGCTATTCTAGCAGCGATCGCTAACTTAGAAGATTTTAATCCTACACCACGGCCATTAGCAGCTAGTAATTTACTAGAAGGCAACTGGCGACTACTATACACCACAAGCAAAGCTCTATTAAACATAGATCGTTTACCCTTATGTAAACTTGGTCAAATTTACCAATGTATTCGCAAAGAAACCAACAGTATTTATAATATAGCTGAGATTTATGGCATTCCTTTATTTGCAGGATTAGTTAGCGTTGTTGCTAAATTTGAACCAGTCTCAGAACGGCGTGTACAAGTAAAATTCCAACGTTCTATCATCGGGTTACAAAGCCTAATTGGCTATACAACACCAGGAAACTTCATCCAACAAATTGAATCGGGGCAAAAATTTACAGCTTTTGATTTTCCCATTCAAAGTGAACAACAAGGTTGGTTAGATATTACTTATATAGATGATGATCTCCGGATTGGCAGGGGGAACGAAGGTAGTGTTTTTGTATTAAGTAAGACATAAGACATTTTGCAAGGGGTACTTGGGAATGAGGTTAATCTATTATAGGTACTTTGTCAAGGGGTAAATTAAGAAGATTAACAACTTATTCCCCATGAAAATTCACCAATTTGACAAATAACTTAACAAAACCACAAGCCAACACCTTCAGGATGTAGAGTGAGAACAATCAGCCCTACTTTAACGGCATTCATACTTCAAAAGGGAAGATCCATCATGGTTCAACGTGGTTCTAAAGTACGTATTCTCCGCCCTGAGTCCTACTGGTTTCAGGATCTTGGTACAGTGGTTTCTGTTGACAAAACCGCCATCAAATACCCTGTAATTGTTCGCTTTGAGAAAGTTAACTATTCTGATCTCAATACCAACAACTTTGCTGTAGATGAGTTAATTGAGGTCGAAGCACCTAAACCCAAAGCCGCAGCAAAATAAACAGCCAAGCATCAAGGGGATTGTTTAATGGGATAATAGGAGGAGATGTCAAGGTGAAAATCTTGCCCATTTCCTCTCGTTGACCATACCTGCCCCTAAAAATATTATTTGCTTGAATGCCTGAACTGCCTGAAGTTGAAACAGTCCGTCGGGGTTTAAATCAATTAACCCTGAGTCAAGAAATCACGGGAGGAGATGTGTTGCTACAACGCACCATCGCCTACCCAGTTTCTGTTGATGAATTTATTAATAAAATTAAAGGCAATACCATTGCTACCTGGCATCGTCGTGGTAAATATCTCCTCGCTGAACTTTCCTCCCCTTCCCCCAGTTATTTAGGAGTTCACCTCCGCATGACCGGTCAGTTACTTTGGTTAACCCCAGATCAACCTTTACACAAACACACCAGAGTCAGGTTATTTTTTGGGGAAAGGCAAGAATTACGCTTTGTTGACCAGCGCACCTTCGGGCAAATGTGGTATGTTCCTGATGATGTAGCTGTAGAAAGTATTATGACAGGTTTGGCGAAATTGGCAGTTGACCCCTTTTCCCCAGAGTTCACTGTAGAGTATTTAGCCGATAAATTAAAAAAATCCCGTCGTCCCATTAAAACTGGATTATTAGATCAGTCAATGGTGGCAGGATTAGGTAATATTTATGCAGATGAAGCTTTGTTTAAAAGTGGGATTTTACCAACAACTCTTTGTACAGAATTGCAACTTCCAAAAATCGAACTTTTGCGAACTGCAATTATTCAAGTTTTATCAGCGAGTATTGCGGTAGGTGGGACAACTTTTAGTAATTTCTTGAGTGTTAAAGGCGTTAACGGTAATTATGGCGGTGAAGCGTGGGTTTATAATCGCACTGGCGAACCTTGTAAGGTTTGTGGTAACGTGATCCAGCGAATTAAGTTAGGTGGGCGTTCTAGTCATTTTTGTTCCCAATGTCAAAGTTAAGTAGGTTAGCATTGAAAACTAAATTACTTGTCTTCCTGCATACTTCTCACAATTTTCGTCACCATTTTCCTAGGAATAAACCGCACACATTTTGACATCAGTTTGTTGATAAAACCAGGAATAATAATGATTTTCCCCTTCATTAAAGCATCATATCCCATCTGAGCTACAGTTGCCGCATCCATCATATTTTTACCCTTGAGCATTTTAGAATCTGCCATGCCGGTTCTTTCATGAAAAGCAGATGCTGTTGAACCTGGACAAAGAACTGTGACGGTGACACCTGTACCTTCTAATTCATTAGCGATCGCTTCGGAGAATGATAAAATATAGGCTTTAGTGGCAAAATAAACTGCCATTAATGGACCTGGTTGAAAAGCAGCGGCAGAAGAAACATTTAATATTTTCCCATAACCTTGTTTAACCATGTCTTTGAGAAATAATTTTGTTAAATGGGTCAGACAAACTAGATTTACTTGCAGCATTTCTAGTTCAGTATTAAGATTAGTTTCATTAAATAACCCATAAGTACCAAATCCGGCATTATTTACCAGGATATCAACTTTAATACCAGCTTCTTGTAATTCCGAGAAAATTTCTTGAGGAGATGTAGATATAGATAAATCTTTGATAATAGTTTTAACAGAAATTCCAAATTCTTCTGCAAAATCAACAGCTATTTTTGTGAGTTTTTCTCCTACTCTATCTACTAATACAAGATTATAATTATTATGAGCAAAAATCCGGGCTAACTGATAACCAATACCATTAGCTGAACCCGTAATTAAAACTGTTCCCTGGCATTTTATGTTCATTTTACAAAAAAGTGAATTAGCTGGAATTGGCACGGATAAATCTTACCAACACCATTATACTAAATAAAAATTAAGCTGCTTATAATTAAGATTTCCAGAATAATTGACCGCAGATAAACGCAGATTAACGCGGATAAATACGGATAAAATAATGGATTTCATAATTATATGCAGCCTCATGGAAAATTGATATTAGGCAAGACTTAGGAAACCAGTCTGTACTAAATAAGATGTGTAAGTCATCAACAATTGAGAATCAATAGGTGGACAAACAATAGAACTGCCTTTTAGTGCTTCTAGAGTTTCTTCACAACTAATAATTGGTCTTCTCGCTTGTAAATACAAATCAGGAATAGTGATTTGTTCATCTGACCAACGTTCTAGTAAAAATGGCCGCAAAGTATATAAAGGATTGTCTTGAGAAGTGACATTATTAATTAATTCTGCTTGCCATTCTTCGTAGGGAATCATCTTCAGTGAGAATCCGAAAGAACGTACCCAATCAACTAAAGATTTTAAGGAAGCAGGTTGAGGATGTTGTAAATGGAAAGCCTTACCTACAGATGTTTCTTGTCGAGAAAGATAAACAACAGATTTGCTGACATAATCAACAGGAGACATATCCAACATATAATCTACATCAGGGAAAGACCCCATTTGCAGACAACCTTTAATCATCAAATTGATGAAATCATGGGTATTACAAATTCCAGTTTGACTATCTCCAGAAATTAAAGGAGGTCTATGAATAGTAATAGGTAATCCTCGACTACCAGCAATTTTTACTAATTTTTCTGCTACCCATTTAGTTTGGGAATAACCGAGGAAAATACCTTCCCAGTCATGAAAATCATCATCTTCTTTAACTAACTTACCAGCATAAGCCGTTGATTCAAAAACAGCCACACTAGAAACATAATGCAATGGCTTAACTTTAGTTTGACAAGCTAACCGCAAAACTTCCTGTGTACCCAAAACATTCGCTGTTTTTAATGCTGAGTAAGGATAAACATAATTCAGTAAAGCGGCACTATGATAAATAGTATCAATGTTAGCAGCTAGATTTTCAAATTGTTCTGCACTAATCCCCAAATGTGGCTGTGCTAAATCACCAATTATAGGAATAATTCTGCCACTATAATGATCTTGCCAAATGCCATATTGTTGCAAATTGTTTTCTAATTTGCTTTTACCTTCTTCCAAATTACTAGCACGGACTAAGCAATAAAGAGTTGCGTCCGATACTTCTAGTAATTCCTTGATAATGAAAGCGCCTAAATAACCTGTTCCCCCAGTTAAAAAGATATTTTTAGGGTTAGTAACAGAAACAGCAGTACCTACGGGTTGAATAGTGGGGTCTAGAACAGCTTCCGCACCCAAATCTAGCAGAGGAGGAGCAAAACTAACAGGAGAATTTGTCCCAGACCCTGCATCTTTTACTTGAGAATCATCACTTGATTCGTCTGCTAATCGCTGAGAAAGGGCAGCAATGTTAGGATAATGCCAAAGTAAAATAGGAGAAGGTTTAAATCCTAGTAATTCTTCTAATTTACTAATGATCATCATGGCTTGAGCAGAATCCAAACCATAATTTTCTAAGTTTTCGTCAACATCAATTTCTGCGGTTTCGACTCCGACAACTTCCGCAAGATGAGAAACTAGAAATGCTTGAATACTTTCAGCATTATAAGACTGTTTTAAATTCATTTTTTACTTCTCCAATATAGAAGGAATTGGTTGATATTGACTGTAATAAGCAGGCATTTGTAAACCCTGCATTTTTAAACTGTGACTACGATATAAAAATGCTGTCCCCTTCATAATTTGGTCAGCAACATCAACAACATGACGCTGATTAGGTTCTGACAAATAAGAGCCACGCACCCAGTCATTAAAGCCACCCATAGCTGGTCCACACCATATTTGATAATCAACTTCCCGACCTTTTTCACCAGTGCTAGACCAGCGGGAAGATAACCCTAAATACCAGCGAAAGATTACAGCCATTTTCAACTTAGGATTATTAACAGCTTTACCCAATTTTTCAGGATTCTTTTGGGATAAATAAGCCGCTGCACCTTCCCAAACTTCCGCAAGACTTTTACGGAAAATTTGTTTTTCTAGCTTATCTTTTTCGGCTGCGGGAATCTGTTCAATAGAGTCGTAAGTGCGATATAATTCATACAATTTTTGCGCGCGCATGGGGAACATTGTCCCGCGTTTGAGAACTTGCAATTTGACTCCCATTTCAAACATATCGGCTGCGGGAGCCATGATCATATCTGCCATTTCGGCTTGTGCTAATAATTTTTTAGTATGTTCACAAGCACCAGATTCCACACAAGATTGATTAATTGAACCCGTCATTATATAAGCAGCACCCATCATAAAACCAGCTAAAGCTGCTTCTGGTGTACCAATGCCTCCAGCCACGCCAATTCTAATAGGAACTGAGTAATTATATTGGGCTTGAATTTCATCTCTGAGGGCAATAATTGAAGGTAATAAACATACTAAAGGACGATTATCTGTATGACCACCAGAATCAGCCTCAACGGTAATATCATCAGCCATTGGCACTTGTCTTGCCAAATTAGCTTGCAATTCTGTAATTAGTCCTTGCTCAAGTAATTCTTTGAGGATTCTTTCTGGTGCTGGTTGCAAAAATTTAGTCGCAACTTCCCGACGGGAAACTTTAGCAATGACCTTATTTCTGATATCAATTTGATTAGCTGCATTTAATCTTAACCCAGCAACTCGATAATAAACGATGTTAGGAGTTAAGTCTAAAAATGCTGATGCTTCTACAATTCTGACACCATATTTCAAATATAAATCTACAGCCCGACGTTCAATAGCTGGTTCATTAGGACTGTGAATTAAATTGAAAGCGTAGGGTCCATGAGGTAATGCTTGTTGAATAGTATTAATCGCACTTTCTAACCGTTCTGGAAGTAAACCACCTGCACCAAAGGAACTTAAAATCTTCTCTTTTCCCAGAGCAATTACCATTTCTTCGGAAGCAATACCCCCAGCCATTGCTCCGGTCATATAGGCGTATTTTACACCATAAGCAGCGAGAAAACTAGGGTCGCCAAGTTGTTGTAATCGTAGGGTAGGGAGTGAGATTAAAAGTTCTGCTTGTCCAGATGAACTATGATCAGCAGGTGCTAAATAACCATCATTAGTAGCACCAATTTTCCCGGATATTTTAATAATATAGCAGGGTTTATCTGATGTTAATAGTTTATCTTTAATGGCACTTTTTTCAAAGCTAACACAATCTAATGAACCCTTCCAAATTTGGTTTTGATGATTACAGGTAAAAAAACCCAGTCCATTATCATGTTTATTTAGTACCGTCTCGATTGTTGTCACGGTAGTTATTCCTCAATTTATAAGCAGGGTATTTGAAATGAAGTAAAAAAATTGGCGTTGCTGATCAAATATATGAATATGTTTCGCGCAAAGACGCAAAGGAGCTAAGGCGCAAAGTTTGAGATTTTGCATGGTGTAGCCATATTTTTCACGTCAATTTAGCAACGCCGATTTTTGGTTATTTTTCTTCGTTGAGTAGGTTTTGAGCGCAAGCTAGTTGCAATTGAATGATTTCGCTCATTTGTTGACTAAAATCTTGTCTAGCTGCTAAGAAACTTGTGTGTGTTTTAGTTAATTTGGCAGTGTTGTTACTCAGGTTTTGATACTGAGCAATTTTTAAATCATTCATGCTAATTTTTCCACTAGATTCTTGATTTATGTTTTGCTTAATGATTTTTGTTGACTCAAAGAATTTTAGTTTCTTTGACAATTCCAAACCGTTCTCCATGATCGTTTTCATGGTATTTTTCTGTGGTTTGGGGTAAATTTCTGTGGGCGCTATTTTCTCCGATGTCTGTAGAGAATTGATGATTTTATACTCTTGATGAGGAGAAATTGTTTGCTTTTGGTTATTAGCAAATATTTGGCGATTTTCTGCATTCAAAATTGCAGAAGTCATGGAATTACCACCTAATGTAACTTTCCTCAGTGCAGCTTTTTTCTGTTGGGTGTTTTCTGAGGATAAGTTATATAAAGGAGTGAGATTTAAGTTTACTTGATGACTCAATAGTTTTGCTAATGCTTTAATTAGGGAACTATGGTCATCTGTACCCCGTCTGTTTAGGGATACGGTAAGATGTTCTTGATTACCCAGATTTTTATCTATCCAGCGTGAACAAATACCACCTGCACCGGCTTCAATAAAGATTTTTGCTCCGTCACCATAGACGCGATTAACTAAGCGGGGAAAGTCGAGTTGTTGACATAATCCTGTGGCAATATTGTGAGCAATTTGGTTGCTTTCAATTTCAATTGATTGATATTCAGCAGCGGAGTAAAACTTGATTCCGGGGATTTTTTGTGCTGGTAATGTGTATAAGGTTTCTAATTCTTGAGATTCTGATTGCATTGCTTGACAATGAATCACATGATCAAAAGGAGCAGGAAAAGAATTACAACCCAGGGTTTTAATTACTCGCTCACAAGCTGCTGGTTCTCCAGCAATTAATACTTCTTCTGGGGTATTAATCTGTGTTAGGTAAACACGGGTTTCATTTTTTAAACATTCTCTAACTTGAGCTGGAGTAGCCATAAGAACGTAGTTAGCCCATAACTTATTCTCTGGATTTGTGTCAGTTTTTGGTAGTCCCCAATACTCACGGACAGCGTTTTTGGAACCAGATAATCTATCTCCAAATAAAGCTGATGAATTAAAGGTATGACTAACTTCATAAAAATTGCTCCATACTCCTTGAGCAACCATCATGCTAGTTTCACCTAAACTATATCCTAAGACATATTTAGGTTTAATGTTAAAATCCTCGGTGATAATTGTGGAGATTAATCTGGTAAAAAGCACTTCTGCTTCAAACATTGCTAAGGAATCATCCAGCAATTTCTTTTCTAGTGTTTCTAATTGTCGAGTTGATAATTTACTCAAACTTCTCGGAAATACCAATTTTTCCACATCTGCTGCTCGTTCGTCAAGACTTTTGATAATGACATCATCTAAGACTTTAGGAAATAAACGGAAAAGACTCCGACCAATTCCTAAATAAGTATTAACAGCAGCGGGATAAACAAAGGCAATTTCTCCATTTTTACCCAGAGGTTTGGGGGTGAAATAACTACCTATGGGAGTCTGCCAATCTTTGCCATTTGCAAAGGCATTAATTACACCTTTTTTGGCAGAATTAATTTCTTTAATTAATTCTTTTTGGTTGCGTCCAGTTAGGGAAAGTGTATATTTGCTTTCAGAGTTTTGTTGAAATTTAACAAAGGTTTGACTAGCAATATTTTTGAGAGAATCAGCATTTTCAATTGTTGCTTGCAAATGATCCAACGCTGCTAATAAGCTAGATTGATCATCTGCTGCAATGGGTAATAAATGCAAAGGTCTTGATTCTAAATATGTGCTGGTACGTTCTGGTTGTGCGGTTTCTTCTGATAAGATGATATGGGCAAAAGAACCGTCACAACCAATACTATTAATCGCGGAAATTCGAGATTTGACCTCTTTTTGCAAAAACCAAGGTCTGGACTCAGTTGCAACATAGAAAGGACTACCTTCCCATACTTGCGGTGTTTTGACACCAGACCAATTGGGAGTTCCGGGAATATATCTGTGATAAATACTCAGTGCAGTTTTTATTAAACTGGCAATTCCAGATGCAACGAAGGTATGACCAATATTTGCTTTAACGCTACCTATAGCGCAGTGTAAACCATCACCAACGGCAGGATAAGCTTGAAGGATACCGCTAATTTCGGCTTCGTCTTCTGCGGGAATACCACTAGCGCAGACTTCCAAATAATTGACTTTTGTGGGTTCAATTCCGGCTTGTTGAAAAGCTTGTTGACATACTTGGCTAATGGTATGGCTATCTACAGCCATTGAGGGAGATTGACCAATGCTAATACCATCAATTACTGCATAGATACGTTGGTTATTTGCTAACGCCGTATCATGACGTTTAAGAACAACTGCACCTGCACCTTCTCCCACATTCCAACCATTGGCTTTTTCGTCAAAACTTAAAGTATTGACTCCTGTATTAATTGTGCCAAATTGACTTCGCAATAAGACATTTTCTACCCCTCCTGCTAAGTCAACAGCACCCACAACTACAGCATCTACTTCATTAGTATCTAGCAGCATTTGCGCTAGTTCTAGGGCTTTAAAAGCGGCTGTTTCGACGGCACTAATGGTAAAAGATGGACCAGAAAAATTCCATAAAGAGGAAATCCGACTAGCCATAATATTGGTAACGTAACTCAGATATTCACTCAATTCAACTTGATTGTGAATACTATCTTGAACAATGCCTTCTAGTTGATTGATTTTTTCTGGTGATAAGGCAATTTCTGCCCCATTCAAACCATCTTTTATTTGCCAAGATGAATTCCATCTTTGTTGGAGTTGATGTACAGATAATTCTGTATCTGCGGCGATAATTACCGCTACATTATTATTAGGTGAAAGTCCGGCATCTTTGAGGGCGCGGTCAGCAACTCTTAATAATAAAAGTTGTTGAGAGTTGATTTTTTCAACTTCATTAGGAGGAATTTTGTAAGCTAAAGTATCAACTTCAAAATTATCAATATATGCTCCTTGGGGGACTTTTCCTGCTTCTAAACCATACTCGCGCAGTAAAGTTTCTTGTTCATTAATACCATGCCATCTTGATTCTGGTAGAGGAATAAAATGCTGTTTTCCATCATAAATGCTGCTCTCAAAGGCATCTAATTCTTGACATTCACCAAAAAAGGCATCCATGCCCACAATTGCCATTTTTGCAGTCTTATGTTGCTGAATATTCATTTGCTTACTTCCCCTGTTCTAGAATGATATGAGAGTTTGTTCCACCAAAACCAAACGCACTTAAAGCTACTCTTTTAGTTTCTTGACTCGGCCATTCTGTAGGCGTTCTGACAATGCTTTTTGGAGAGACAACATTGTTTTCAGAACCTATGGGTTGAGTCACGTGAATAGTTGGAGGAATAACCCCATGAGACATACTTAAAATTGTCTTGGTTATGCCTACCATGCCCGCAGCCACAAGTAAATGACCAACATTTGTTTTGGTTGAACCTACTAATGGTGCTGCTTGATATGGACTAAAAAAGCCTTCAATTGAGTTACATTCTGTGGGATCTCCCAATAGAGTGCCAGTAGCATGACACTCTAAATAATCAATAGTTTGGGGGTTAAGTTTAGCCTCTGAATAAGCTCTTTGATATGCCAGAGTTTGCCCTTGAGGATTAGGACTAAGAAGGTGTTTACCTTTACCATCATTAGATAGTCCATTACCGCAAATTGTTGCCAGGATTTTGTCACCATCTCTCACAGCATCACTGTGTCTTTTGAGCATTACCATCCCAATTCCTTCGGAGGTAATTAACCCGCGTGATGACTTATCGAGAGGACGACTAATGCCATTATCTGGATATCCTTGAATACCAGAAAATAACATTCTGACAAATAATGGATCTGCACAACTAATTGCACCAGCTAACATCAAATCTGCTTTGCCAGATTGTAGATAATGGGATGCTAATTTAATGGCGTAAAATGATGACGAACAAGCAGCATCTATACAGAAATGAGTTGCAGATAAAGAAAAGGCCTTGGAAACTATAGCAGCGGGTAAACCGGAAACCATAGCATTGTATGGAGAGACTTTTGTGCAGGTTGATGAACCTCCTAAACGAAAGTCTTTCTCCTGTAATAGTTCACTAATTGCAGGTTGAATATTTTGCTGATAAATAGGAGCAAATAGACTATTAGAAGCTTTGGTTGGTAATCCCAAAGTTCCTAAAACTACGCCACATTTTGCAAGTGCAGTTTGATTTCCCAGATAGCCACTTTGAATAATGGCTTGTTTGGCAGCGTACAATGACCATTTAAAGGTATTATCTAAGCTTTCAACAAATGCCGCAGGTAAGTTATACTCGTTGGCATCAAATTTAAAGTCGCGGATAAATCCACCTTTTTGAAAGTAGAATTTTTCCGGTTTACCTTTGGTTTCATCGTAGAATATAGCGGGATCTATTCCCAAATCCGCTACAGTTATAGATGATGTGGAATCTTTTTCTGCGGTGAGATTCTGCCAAAATTCTTCAGGATTATTAGCATCGGGAAATAGGCAAGATAACCCGATGATTGCTATTTTTTCCACTTTTGAAATCCTCGTTGGGGCATAAGACGTGACTGAAAAGGATTTACGCTATTCCCCCAATCGGCAAGGATTAATAATATGAATTTGTTTCGCGCAAAGGCACAAAGGAGCAAAGGCGCAAAGAATTAGAGTTTCATATTATTTTACTTTTTATTTAACATTTTCATTGGCCAAATTACGGCTTTTGCTCCTAAGATTTTCGAGTATATTTTTCCTTCACGATTATGGATAATGAAGTTGACTGTTGCACCTGTGTCGGTTTTGCCTATGATTTCACAGGACACATAAAAGGGGACGTTAAATGGTACTGCTAGATATTGTTCACAGTATGTTAATTGTCCTGGTAAACAAACTTCTTTATGGATATAATTTAACCATAGCCATAATGTTTGGGTACTCAAGTCAATTATATAAGGGTTGTGCCATTTTACGGGAAATTGTCCTTGTTCTTTGGCTGTAATTTCTTGCCAACAACATTCGGCTGTGAGTTTTTCTGGACTGATATTTAAAACTTTGGTAATTTTCTGGAATGCAGGACCATGAAATAGGGATAAATCACCATTTTGATAGAAGTCTTTGGCTGTATCAGTGACGATATTATCTTCTCTGAGATCCATTGCTTCATAAATGGGTGCTTCTGGCATATTTTTTACCAGTTTTATCAGAGAACTAAAGTGATAATGAGTTCTACCTTCGGGGGTTTTGCTCAATATTTTGGTCTGAAATTCGACAAAATTACCATCAACTTTGGCAACTTCTTGGATTTCTAGAATATGTTCTTTAGCCAAGGTAGAATTAAAGGTGATTCCTTTTAAAACTTTGAAGTCTTGGCAACTGAAATATGTGTAACCTGGATAAATTTCTTCACAGCCATTTACCATCCATGATTTAGCACAGGTTGCTGGTAAAACTGGTGAACCTGCAATTGTATGATCATGCAAAAATGGATTCTCTGCTAATGTCATTCTTCTGCGAATGCGATAGCTGCGAAGTTCTAAACCTAAAGGAGCAGGTGGTAGTTTCATGGGACTACCAATCACAACTTGTGGATGATCTTGATAGGCTGGATGTAGTTCATTAACTAACATTTGTGTCCCAACTTCTACGGGAATAATACTAATTCCTCTTTCTGCAAATGCTTTTTTTAATTGTGGTGTCACCATGCCACTATCCCAACCACCCCAGTTAATTGCGACTACATGACAATTAGGGTTATATTGTTTCATCAAATGGGCTGATTTACTGAGAATTTCATTAGCGATCGCATAATCACTTTGACCGATATTACCATAAAATCCCGTCACGGAAGAAAACAATACTAAATGTTGTAATTGCTGGGGATTAACACAAGATAGGAGATTTTCTAAACCCTGAACTTTAGCAGTGTAAACTTTCTCAAAATCATCTTCTGTCTTTTTTTCAATTAACTTATCTGCTAAGTTACCAGCACCGTGAATAATGCCGGTAATTTGCCCAACTTTATCAGAAATTTCTTGAAGTTTGGCTTGCAATTTTACAGTATCAGTGACATCAACACTAATATATTCAGCCTTTCCTCCTGTAGCTTCAATAGCTGCTAAAGTCTTCTTAATTTCCCGACTAGAATTAATCTGATTAAATATCTTTTGTACCATCATGGGTGTTGGTTTCTCACCTTGAGAAATCAAATTTTCCATAATGCGCTTTTTCAAAGCCGAATCATCTAAACAATTATGAGCATATTCTGGTTCTGTGGTAATTTCCGAACGACCTAAAAGAATAAACTTACAAGGTTGATGTTGAGCTAATTTAATAGTACATTGAGCAGTGATTCCCTTTGCGCCACCACTGACAACAAAGACAGAAGATGGGCTAACTTGAACAGTTGCAGTCATAACTATGATTTATGGGATTTATTTGATTTGGATGATTAATTCGTCTAAACTATGATTTATGTGATTTGTTTGATGGGGATGATTTATTGATTGATGAGAAAATAAACAAGAAATGAATCCAGTAAACTCAGCAAATAATTCAATCAAAAAAATCAAACTAATCAAACAAATCACAGTTTAGACATTACTCACTTTTTGCCACCAGCGTTACCCGTCCTTGATTACCATAACCAACTTCGCCAATATAGCGATTAGAATCGTGCAATTCAGCAACGATATATTCAGCAGATTCGTGAGGATCTAAAGTGGGATTCAGGTCAATTGCTCGGAAGAATACCTGTGGCCATTCCCAGCGCAAACTCTTCGTTAAACCAAACAAACCAGCACTAATTGCACTAAAATTACCTTGATGTCCTAAGCCAAATTCACCGTCCAGATGGGCAACTGTGCAAAAGCTTGTTCTTCCTGCTAAAGATGCCGCATTATTCAAAGTTGTTTTCAGATGTTTTGCCATTAAAAACACTTGTTTAATAATTGCCTTTTCTGCTTCTGGATAGGAAATATGTCCAGGTTTTTCAGGAGTAAATTGAGGATGTAAGTGAATGAATGCCCCAATCGCTCCATGTTTAGTAGTCACACTTTGCAATAATAATTGCAGATGTTGTTCACTCATGTTTGCCAATGTGACGCGGGTAACACCTGCGGGTAATGGCAATTGTTCGGGAACTAATGATTGGGGGAAACTCAAAACTACAACTTTCCAACCTTGTTCTATCAGTGCGTGGGCTAGTTTGGTGGTAGTTAAAGAACCATCATCAGTGATTAAACCAATGTGTCCTTGGGGTAACTGCGCTTCCAAAAAATCCGGTCTGGGTAAGGTTCTTAGCTTAACTGGACGACGGGGAAGATTGATGTCTACGATAGGAGGTGGGGTTAAATCAACCACCTCTGTGGTTTCCCCCCTTGACAAGGGGGGATTAAGGGAGTTTATCGAGTTAACATCAAACTGCGACTTTTTTTTTTCACCTCCCACCAGTGATTGGAGGTAGTTAACGATTTGCCCGATTGTCCGTAAGTCGCCTAATTCTTCTATATTGGGTTTGGGTAAGTCAGGATACGCTTCCTGCATTGCTCCCAGTATTTCTACCCGTTTGATGGAATCTATGCCTAAATCGGCTTCCATGTCCATGTCCAGTTCCAGCATTTCCACTGGATAACCAGTTTTTTCACTGGTGATGTTTAACAGGGTTTGTCCTAAATCTTGGTACTGGGGATTGGGGACTGGGGACTGGGGAATGGAAATTGATTCTGGTATTACTTCCTCTATTACCTGGGTTTGCACTTGAGGAATGATAATTTGTTCTGGTGTGATTTCTGCTGTTACCTGTTGTTGTCCTTGCAGATATTCGACAACTTGACCAATGGTGCGTTTTTCTGCCAGTTCTTCCAGGTTTGGTTTAGGTAAGTTGGGGTATAATTCTTGCAATCCTCCCAGAATTTCTACCCGTTTAATGGAGTCAATACCTAAGTCGGCTTCCATGTCCATATCGAGTTCTAGCATTTCGATAGGATAACCAGTTTTTTCGCTGGTGATACTTAATAGATTGTTAGCTAGATCATCAAGATTTAGGCTGCTAGTTGCGTGTTCTGGTATGAATGCAACTGGGGACTGGGGAATAATAATTGGTTCAGGTTCAATTACTGGTGCAGCAATTACAGGTTTTGCAACTTCAATTACTGGGGGAATAGGTGCTGCTAATTGAACTTTTGGCTCAATTACTGGTAATGCTTGAGGGGGAATTATGGTGACAGTAGGAGCTACAGGTGCTTCTTCTGGAGCAGCATATATATTTGCTGGTGCTGCTGCTTGGGTATCAGAAATGAGTTGAGAATATTCTTCTTGAATGAGTTGGAAAAAGTGTTTGGTATATTCTATCTGTTCCCGCAGATATTGTTCATGAATGCGGAGGGTTTCACCTTGTTGGGAATGAAACTGCATCATACTCCGCTCTAAGCTTTCCATGATCACTTGCTTAATTTGAGCAGCTTCAGCGGAAGATTTAGCATTAGCAAATAAGGTGTTTTGCTGCTGCATTAATTGGAAGAAGGTTTTCGCGTATTCTATCTGATTATTAAGATATGTGCCGTGAACTTCTAAATTCTCGCTTTGGTTGTGCTGGAACTGGCTCAAAAGTGTTCCTAAGCTGGTGAGAATTTGTTGGCAATTTATCAGTTTATCTGGTGTTTGCATCTTCCCTTCGAGTTGCTGCGTGAACAATTCTGCTCTGGGTTCTTTTTGAGGTTCTTTTATGATGGTTGCAGTAGTAGTCATCTGTGGCTGTAACTGGGTTTCAATGAGGGGTTGTTTTTTATGTCCGTTACCGTTGCCGTTATGTCCATTAGTTGGGGGAATTTTGGCAATTACAGGGGTTTCTATTTCTAAATTTATAGACGGGTTTAGCATTGCTAAACCCCTATTGGAATCCTGAACTTCTGTTAGCGAGGCTCCTCCAGAGGAGGCACTTCTGAACTCCTGAATTCCGGAAATTTTATGTCCGTCCGCTAATGCTTCTGTAAAGGCATTTTTGGTTTTATCAGAAATGTAGTTAATCCCGGTTAATTTGACGCTGAGGGTCTTTTTGCTGGAAATGGGATGCAATACGGCAGGGAGTTTGTAGGGGTCAAGATTGCCCAAATTCATGCCGATAACTCGCAACTGAACTGCGGCTTCTCGCAAAGAGCGATCGCTGTTTTTGGAGGCGCTGGGATTTAGAGATATGGTAAGATGGGGGCGATCGCCTAATGTATCTTTTACCAAGTTACTCAAAACCCGTTTTGGTCCAAATTCTACGAAGCAATAACCACCAGCCCCATAGATATTTTCAATCTCTTGTTTGAACAATACAGAACTAGCCAAATGGCTTTCTAAGTTCTTTTGAATTGCCGCTGCATTTTGGGGATAATGTTTACCAGTGACATTACTAAAAACCGGAATTTGGGGATTGTGGAAAGTTACCGATTTAGTAGCAATGGCAAAGGATTTTTGCGCGAATGCTATTAATGGAGTATGGAAAGCCGCAGACACAGGCAATAAAACTGCACTATATCCTAACTTTTCGCAAGCATCTTGAACTTTTTGAATTTCTAACTTTGGACCGGCTAAAACAATTTGGGTAGGAGAATTAAAGTTAGCAATACTTACTTTTGGAAACTGCTTCAGCACCGGTTCAATTTTGCTGATATCTTCCTTCACCGCTAACATACTACCAGCGTCATGATCTGGGTCTTTGGGTGCGGCCATTGCCTGTCCTCTAGCTTTCACTAGGAACAAATAATCAGCCTCACTCAATACTCCCGCAGCCCACAAAGCGGTTAATTCACCAAAACTATGTCCTGCGGTGAAATCTGCCTTAAACCCAGCTTGTTGCAAAATTCCATACAACCCAGCACTAAAAACCCCAATTGCCGGCTGTGCATATTCCGTTCTTTGCAAAGTTGCAACTTGGGCTTTTTTCTCAACTTCATCAAAGGTAGAATGAGGGAAAACAACTTCAGAAACTGGTTGTAAATTGCTTTGCTTGAACAGATGATCCATCTTGCCATATAACTGTCGCAAGCTGGGGAAATTCATCACCGCTTCTCTGCCCATTTCCAAGTATTGAGAACCTTGTCCAGAGAATAAAGCGACAACTTTTCCACCTAAATCCATTCCCGAAGAACGGTAATAAATACCTTGAGGATGTTCCCAAGAAATTGCATCAGGCTTACTTTTGAGTAAACCAAGACTAACTTGCAGTAACTTACAAGCTTCTTGTAAATTCTCAGATACAAAACCAATTCTTAGGGCAGTTGTAGGAATAGCTAAAGATTGACAATATAACAATAATTGAGAATAGAATCTTTCGCCGTCGTTAGCTTGCAAATTATTTAAAGTTGCTTCTAACTTGCTAATTAATTCCGCGTGAGTAGCACCAAATAATAGCACTTCACCGGCTGCACCATGTAAACGATAAGAACTTTGTTGTTCTGGTTCGTATTCTTCCAAAACAACGTGATAATTTGTGCCACCAAAACCAAAGGCACTCACCCCCGCACGTCGGGGAGTTTCACCTTCTGCCTTGATCCAAGGTCTAGTTTGAGTATTGAGATAAAAGGAGGAATTTTCAATATCTAATTTGGGATTTGGTTCGGTAATATTGATGGTTGCTGGCAATACTTTATGATGCAATGCTAGGGCAGTTTTAATAAGGCTGGCTGCACCTGCGGCGGCTTTTGTATGTCCAATTTGTGATTTTACACTTCCCAAAGCAATATGTTGTTTTTGGGTGTCATGTTTACCAAAGAAATCTCTTAAAGAACTGAATTCTATGGGATCTCCTGCCATTGTTCCTGTACCGTGTGCTTCCATTAAACCCACAGTTGCCGGAGAAAATCCAGCATCATCATAAGCCCGTTCTAAGGCTTTAACTTGTCCTTCTTTTCTAGGGGCATAAATACTCTTATAACGCCCATCACTAGAAGTACCAATTCCCTTGATTACCGCATAGATTTTATCCCCATCTTTTTGGGCATCTTCTAAGCGTTTGAGGAGAATCATCCCAATCCCTTCACCTAACATCATCCCATCAGATTTAGCATCAAATGGTTTCACATTCTCGCTAGGAGTAACTGCTGGAGTTTTGCTAAATGAGATGTAAGCCATGATCGTGTTATCGGTGTCTACTCCACCGGTTAACATCATATTGCTACGATGTTCAACTAATTCACTAATGGCCATTTTTAATGCCCCAAAGGAACTAGCACAAGCCGCATCAACTACACAGTTTGTACCGCCAAAGTTGAGACGGTTAGCAATTCTGCCAGCCACCACATTTGCTAACATTCCAGGGAAAGCATTTTCATCCCATTTCACATAAGCAGATTTGATTTTATCAACAATCTTTTTAGTATCTTCGTCAGATACACCACTGCTTTTGAGAACTTTTTCCCAAACCGGATATTCCAATCTGGCAGTTAATGGCATTCCCAATTGTTTGCCCATAGCTACACCCAAAATCACGCCGATATTTTCGCGGCTAAATTCACGGGATTCGCTATAACCAGCATCTTCCATTGTTTCTTTAGCAACTACTAAACTTAATAGTTGAGAAACATCTGTAACTTCTAAAATGCTGGGAGGAATACCAAATTCCATAGGGTTAAAATCAACTTCAGGAATAAAACCACCACGTTTACAATAGGTTTTATCTTCTGCTGTTCTCGGATTAGGATCATAGTAATCTTCTACGCTCCAATGAGTAGAAGGAACATCAGTGATACAGTCAATTTTATTAACAATATTTTGCCAGTAATCCCTTAATGTTCTCGATTGAGGCATTAAGGAAGCCATACCAATAATAGCTATGGGAGTTGTGTGTAGTTTTCTATTAATTTCCTTAGTTGACATGGAATTTATCGAATTTTTTAGGTTTCCTGAATTCATTTTTCCTTCCTCTATAAACTTCAGCACAGCCTGTTCAAAACTATTAATTTGGGCTTCTAATTCCGTCAAAGAACTATTTATCGTGTCTATCTTTTGAAGGGGGGAAGACATAGGACATAGACTAATTTTGAGTACCGTAAATTGTGCAGTAAATTAAGCTATTAGCAGATAGAATAACTATCTACATTCACCCAATCACCGCAGGTAAGTTTAAATGCTTGAATTTACATCAGCACCGCAGCATATTTACCAATTAATAATTGATAATTCATTTTTGAAGCTTTAGGTAGGTTGGGTTAAGGAACGCAACCCAACATTTCATAATTTTGCTTGGGTGTTACTAAGCTACATTTCCTTAACACCAAGCGAACTGGCAATAGAACATACTTAATCTGAAGGATATGTATGAATACAGAAACGGTTTTATCTCTTAATCATTGAATGTTTTACCTATGGAGGAATAATGTTCTGTATGTTGATATAGCAGTTGCCAGTTTTTAAAGTCCAGGATAACCTATTTTAGATGATTAGACTGATAAAAGCTGCCAAAATCGTTACAAAATAATCAGCACTCTGTGGCAAATTCTGTGAATAGTGAAAAAATACTTAAACAGCTTTTCAATAGTCTAGCAGTTTGTAACTTAGTGAGATGCAAAACCCCGGTTTATCAAAGAATAGGTTTTGTTTCTTTAGGCAATTCTGCTGTACAAAGCTGAGTGGATTTTAGTATTTCTTCTGTTTATAGAAATAAACTCAACAATTTATTTTTCATTCATAAATGTTGAATTAATAAAAAGACTAGCACAGCTTATGAAAATGGAATAGTTCATTTTTGCTAATTTTTGGAGGAAAATATTTGTTAATTGATCTCCTTTTAAATAAAACATAATTATCTGAGTATAATCTAGAACCGAATTTGTGAATAACATATCTTGGGTAATTACGGATTTAACATCAATCTTTTCCTGATAATTCAGGGATTTTATCTAAATTGTCTCATAAGTAACTAATCAATAAATATACAATAGAAATATTTGCACATAATTGGGTGTTTTTTGAGCAAACTATCATAATCAAGTCTTGGTTTTTGATGAATTTATAAGATAACTCACCTTTTCTAGACAATTGGTTATTTATAAACCAAACATTAATTTGTTGGATATTGAACACTAACCTGTAACCATATCAATTGTGATGAAATATGGACAATTTGCATTTATTTACGAGAATTTGCTAAAAAAAATACAGATTTTTAGATTAATTTATGAGTAATTAAATATAGTATCTAGTCAAGGATTTTATTAATTAAAGCAACTAAATTTAGTTGACAATATCAAAGTTATTTGGGATAATTGCAGAGAAGTTTATTCATTCCCCAAGTTATTAGCATCATCACCACTTGGGAATTGAAGATTTTTATTTCTCCCTAGAGATATCGTATTTTAGGCTACTTAATTAAATGCCAATTCAAGATAAAACTGATAGCGTAGCGTGGCGTTCCTCATGGATGATTAGAAGTAAAAACACCGCTAATTTAGGTATTTATAACAACTAAAAATGCTGACAACAATTCATACATAAATAATTAGACATATCTCTTTTATAAAAGTAACAGAGAATCCGTCTATAACCATTACGAGTATTTTCCGACATAACACCATTGGAATAAAAATATGGCAGTAAATAAAGAACGCCAATTATTCAACCTAACTGCGTTAAAGTGGAGAATAATTCTAGCAACTTCTCTAACTTTCTCTACGGGTTTAGTATCTTTATACATTTTTCATCAATTAAAGATAAATTCCCAGACTCAATCTTCTGCTATTGCTCCCATTATTAAATATCAACCCATTCCCGTTAAAGTTGCCGTAACTGCCTTAGGAAGATTGCAACCACAAGATAAAATTACTTATTTATCTGCTCCTAATTCTATCAATGGTGTACGAGTAGAAAAACTGTTGGTCAAGGAAGGAGATGATGTTAAAAAAGGACAAGTATTAGCTTATCTAGAAAACTATGCTCGTTCTCAAGCAGCTATCCAACAGGCATTTGATAAATTGTTAATTGCCAGAACTAAACTTGCACAGGTACAAGCTGGAGCAAAAACTGGAGATATCAATGCTCAAAAAGCCACAATTACCAGGTTAAATTCTCAATTTAAAGGAGACATTGCGGCTCAAGCAGCAACAATTAACCGCATTCGGGCTGAAGTTGAAAATGCTCAAAAAGAGAGTAATCGCTATCGGCAATTATCAAAAGACGGTGCTGTTTCTGCTTCTGTTTTTGATAGTAAAAATTTAGTTCTCAAAACTACACAACAGCAGTTAAAAGAAGCTGAAGCTACTCTTAAACGGACACAAGATACTTTCCAAGATCAAATCAAAGAAGGAAAATCCAAACTTAATAGTATTAAAGAAGTTAGAACCGTAGATGTAGAGTTAGCAAAAAGTGAAATCAAAAGCGCGGAAACGGCAGTGCAACAAGCCAAAGCTGACCATGATTTAACTTACATTGCTGCTACTATAAATGGTACAGTTTTGCGAATTCATGCCAGAAATGGCGAAGTAATTGGTACTTCCGGTCTTGCAGAAATTGGCAATACATCAAAAATGCAAGTTCTAGCAGAAGTGTATCAAACTGATATTCAAAATGTTCGAATTGGACAAAAAGCTATCATTACCAGCACCACATTTCCCGGCAAATTACAAGGAACTGTCCGAGAAGTTGGTTGGCAAGTTGATAAACAAGGCATCTTTAGTATTAATCCCAATTCTGATGCAGACCGCAGAGTAATTGAAGTCAAAATATCTATTGATAATCCCACCGATAGTCAAAAGATATCGAGATTAACTAACTTGCAAGTTGATGTTGCAATCCAGATTTAGTGATTGGTTATTAGTGATTAGTTATTGGTTATTGGTTATTGGTTATTTTCTACAACTGACAACTGAAAACTGACAACTAACAACTGACAACTGACAATTAACAATTAACAATTAATATGAATTTCAAAATTCCTTTGGGGTGGCTACAGCTTGTCCAGCAGAAACTTCGTTTTGTGATAGCTGTAGCCGGAATTGGCTTTATTGTGCTGTTAATGTTTATCCAACTTGGTTTTCAAGATGCACTATATTCTAGCGCTACAGCACTACATCAACGATTGCATGGTGATTTGTTTTTAGTTAGTTCTCAATACAAATCTTTGACAGCAATTCAAAGTTTTTCTCGCACTCGGTTATACCAAACTTTAGGGTTTGATGGTGTTGATTCAGTTAGTTCAATTTATTTGCAATTTGCAAAATTAAAAAATCCCGTTAGTGGTGAAAAATATTCAATTTATGTCATTGGTTTTGACCCAGGAAAATCTGTATTAGATATTGCCGAAGTTGAGCAAAATTTGGATAAACTCAAAATCTCTGATGTCATGCTATTTGATAGAGATGCCCGTCCAGAATTCGGACCAATAGCAGAATTATTTAATCAAGGAAATACTGAACAGCCAATTGAAATATTTCCCTTTGATGCTGTCAAAGGTTATCGAGTCAGAGTTGGTGGTTTATTTAGTTTAGGACCTTCCTTTGGTGTAGATGGTAATTTAATTGTGAGCGATTCGACTTTTTTAAGAATAAATCCCAATAGCCGTCCAGTTGAAAAAATAGATATGGGGGTAATTAAACTCAAAGACGGTGCTGATATAAAACAGGTTTTAGCCAATTTAAAAGCCAATCTACCAAATGATGTAAAAATATTCACTCGTCAAGAATTTATTGATTTTGAAAAACAATATTGGTCAGTCAGAACCCCCATTGGTTTTATTCTGAACTTGATGCTAATTATGGCTTCTGTGGTCGGAGTGGTAATTGTTTACCAAATTTTGTATAGCAATATCGCCACTCAATTTATTGCCTACGCAACTTTAAAAGCTATTGGTTATGCTAATGGATATTTATTAAATGTGGTTTTTCAACAAGCATTAATCTTAGCATTATTAGGTTATATTCCTGGCTTTATTGTTTCCATTGGTTTGTATGATTTTGCGATGAAAGCAACTAAATTACCGATCATGATGACAAGTAATAATGCCTTACTTGTTCTGGTATCTACAGTCTTAATTTGCATCACCTCTGGAGCGTTAGCTATTAATAAACTCCGTTCTGCTGATCCGGCTGATAGTTTCTAGAGATTTGTTGCATTAAAATTTATCAAATTCTGCCAAATATTCTCTAGACTAAAACCAACTAAAGATAGAAGTTTAATGTTATTAACAACAGTAGAATTCTCTGGCAAGTACAACAGTTCATAGTTGCATTTAATCGCAATTCTTAAACTTAGATTGTATAACTTTCTCAACTGTATGGCTAACGCCACACGATCACAAAACACCTATCTATATCCCCATGAACTTCCAAAACAAAACTCTGCTGATTACTGGAATTGACGAATTTATTGGTTTACGTGCAGCCGAATTAGCGATCGCTCAAGGGATGAAAGTCCGAGGTATACAAAGTTCCCAAGTCAAGGATCAAACAGCGCAAAATTTAGGTGTGGAAATTCTAGTTGGTAATATCACTGATCCTGGAATTTGCTCGAAAGCTTGTCAGGGAGTAGATATAGTTTTACACAATGCTCAAATTGCTGAAGAAGCCGGGGACATTAAGCATTTTCGGGAAATAAATGTTAGCGGTACTATTAATATCGCTAAGGCTGCTAAACAAGCTGGTGTAAAAACATTTGTCCATCTTTCTACTGCTTTAGTATATGGGTTTGACTACCCTGAGAAAGTCACAGAATCAGGTACGCTTTCTGGTGAAAACAATGCTTATTGTCAAACAAAAATTGAAGCGGAAATCGAAGTTTTAAAACTTAATAATGCTCCAGAATTTGGAGTAATTGTTATTCGGGCTGGAGATGTTTATGGGCCAGGAAGTCTTCCTTGGATTGTGCGGCCAATTCAGATGATGCGACAAAAATTATTTGCCTATGCTAATGAAGGCAAGGGTGTGATGAATCATCTATATGTAGATAACCTAATTGATGCCATCTTTTTAGCCATAGAAAAATCCGCTTATGGAGAGGTTTTCAACATTACCGACGGTAAAGAAACTTCCTGGAAAGAGTATTTTATTCATCTCGCTTCATTGGAAAATTTACCAGCACCAATGTCTTTACCTAAAGAGGAAATGAAATTATTTTTGAAAGTGCGTCTTCAGGGGCAAAAACTATTTCGTAAAAAAGCTGATATTCTCCCAGAATCAGTTGATTTTATGAGTCGTCCTTATGCCTATTCTATTGCAAAGGCGCAAAATATTTTGAATTATCAAGCAAAAATTGATTTAGCAGAAGGAATGCGCCGCACCAATGAATGGTTGCAAAAAACTGACATTCAAAAACTGATGAAATAGATCAAATTCCCCACAAGTAAATTTTCACAAAAAGGAAGTATTAACTAATGTTAAAAGTTGTGAATCTGTTGATTGCTACGTTACTAACTATCAGTTTTGCAGAAGCAGCCCAGGCTGAATCAACAACATCTTTAACTGTTGTTGTTAATGGCATTCGTAACAAAACTGGGGAAATTTGTATGAGAGTTTATAACTCTGAAAAAGGATTTCCCGATAATGCTAAAAGTGAAGTTAAAAGCGGTTGTACTCAAATTACAGGCAATTCCGTAAAGCAGGTATTTTCTGGATTAAAACCTGGTACTTATGCTGTAGCTGTAGTTGATGATCAAAATGGTGATCGCAAACTCAATAAAGACTTTTTTGGCATTCCTAAAGAAGGTTTTGGAATTTCTAAAAATCCTACTGTTTCTATCAGCACTGGCTCACCAAAGTTCAATAATTCCAGTTTCAAGGTTGACAAGAATACTACCATTAACATCTTTCTCAAATATTCTCTTGATCCCTAATTGAGAATTTGAATATTGGGTGGGGAAACCCCGCCCCTACTAACTTCTTTCTCCTTTCTCCTTTCTCCTTTCTCCTTTCTCCTTTCTCCTGACTCCTGACTCCTGACTCCTGACTCCTTGATTCCTGACTCCTTTCTAAGACTATAGAAATAATGCCAGATTTTATGATATTTCTATCTAAGTCTTTGTTCGGTTGGCTGGTAATTCAAACTTGTTTAACGTTAGTATTTTTATGGTATTTACGTTCACACAAACCCAAGTCATTACCAGATGAACAGTTACCAAAAACGGCAGTAATTCTCTGTTTACGGGGTGCTGATCCTTTTTTACCTAATTGTTTGCGATCGCTCTTACAACAAAATTACCCAGAATATGATTTAAAGTTGATCATTGATAGTAAAGAAGATCCAGCTTTTAAAATTGCCACCGAAATCATCAATCAACTGGGTGCAACTAACATCGAAATTAGCACATTAAGAGCAGTTCGTCATAATTGTAGTCTTAAATGTAGTTCCTTAGTTCAAGCTGTTTCTGATTTGGATAATGCCTATCCAATTATAGCTTTTATAGATGCTGATACCGTAGCTCATCCTAATTGGTTACGAGAATTAGTTACCCCCCTCATTGATGATCAAGTTGGACTCACAACTGGAAATCGTTGGTATGTTCCCACAGGTAATTATTGGGGTTCATTAGTTCGCTACTCCGGTAACGTTTCCACCGTAGTGCAAATGTTTCTCTTTCAAATTCCCTGGGGTGGAACATTAGCTATCAAAACAGAAGTATTAAACCGCATCAAACTTTTGGATAAGTGGGGGGAAGTATTAACAGATGATATGCTTCTCCATAAACTTATCAAGCAAGAAAAGTTGCAAATCAAATTTATTCCTTCTTTATTGATGCTAAATCGAGAAGAAAGTAGTCTACGTAACTTACTAGAATCATTAAAAAGGTTAATAATTGGTTCTAAACTTTATCATCCCCGGTGGTTAGCCATAATCAGTGAAGCATATTCTAGTATCATCGTCCCCAATGTAGTCATCATCGTGATTTTCCAGCTATTGCTGGAGGCTCAATGGGAGGCTGCGGCTTTACTATTTTCCGTCTATATCTCCTACACCATTGGCTTAGTTTTACTAATGCTATTGATGGAATTTGGCGTACATCAAGTGCTGCACAATCAAGGTGAAAAAATACCAAAATTGTCACCTTTAATCATCCTGAAAATGTTGATAGTTATTCCCCTAACACAATGGGTTTACGGGTTAACAATATTATCTTCTTTGTGGGTATCAACAATTACTTGGCGTGGACTAACTTATCGCATTAAAGGGCGTGAAAATATTCGGTTAATTGAATACCGTCCTTACCAATGGCTAGATCAACCAATTGATCCCAAAACATCTCTTTAAGTAATATTCCTCAGTCAACCAAATGTAGGTTGGGTTAAGGAACGAAACCCAACATATCTATTTAAGAGAATGGGAGAATTTTAGATTTTCTATTTCACTTCAACATCTAAAATCCCCAATTCAACAATTATTATAAACCAGCGCATCAGTAATCTATTTTTGCAGAAAATATTCCTCAAAATCATGAAAAATAAACCTCTTCGCATTGCCTTATTTACAGGATTATATGCTCCATTTTTAACAGGAGTTTCTGTCGCTGTTCATCAACGAGTTCACTGGCTATTAAAACAAGGACATGAAGTTTTTTTAATCCACCCAGAAATCAATAATAAATATCCTAAACAAGTGGGAAATCGTCCCATGTCGGGAATAGAAGAACTAGAAACTTTTATTAATTTTTCTTCCTATT
This sequence comes from Dolichospermum sp. UHCC 0406, assembly GCF_009712025.1. Lineage (NCBI taxonomy): Bacteria > Bacillati > Cyanobacteriota > Cyanophyceae > Nostocales > Aphanizomenonaceae > Dolichospermum > Dolichospermum sp. UHCC 0406. The sequence goes on along the minus strand of NZ_VILA01000025.1, from coordinate 13,655 downwards.
CATTTCCGACAGAACCACTTATATTTTATAAATCTTTACCCCAACCATTAAACCATCGTCATTGGAGTGATACAAAACTACTTAATCACTTTCAACCCGATATTATTGTTGTCGAAGAAGCCCCACAAATGAGAGGTTTGTATTCTGGCTTCTTGCAAGGTTATGGGCGTTCTGTGGGAGTACAATATGCCAAAAAAACAAAGACACCCATTATTTCAATTTTCCATACAGATATCATTGCCTATATCCAATATTATTTTGGGAATACATTCTTTAACTTAGTTCGTCCCCTGCTCCCACTTTTAGTTAAACAATTTAGTGAAACTTACGATTTAAGTTTATTCTCTTCCCGCGAACAATTAACTAAATACCAAAAACTCAAAGCGCAACGCAGCGAATATTTATCCTATCAAGGAATTGATTGCGAAAAATTCCATCCTCGCAATATTTGTTATGATCCAATTCCTAATGATAAGCGCCCAACTATTTTATTTGTGGGACGCATTACCCCAGAAAAAAATGTCAATCAACTTTTAGACATTTATCCCCTCATTGCTGCCAAAATTCCCGATGTCCATTTAGTAATTGTGGGTAGCGGTCCTTTAGATGCAGAAATTCGCCGTCGGGCTGAAAAATTCCCCAATGGTGTCACAATTTGGGGTGAATCTCATGGTAAAGAACTTTTAGGTTGGTTTGCAAAAGCAGATATATTTGTCAACCCTTCTGTCACCGAAAATTTCTGTACCACAACCAACGAAGCCTTAGCTTCTGGAACTCCCGTAGTGGCTGTTGTTGCCCCTTCAACCGCTGAACAGGTAATTTCTGGAGTGAATGGTTTTCTAGCTGCACCTAATAGCCCTCAAGACTTTGCTCAAAAAGTCATCACAATTTTGGAAAATCCTGACCTCAAAAATCAATTGACTGCACAAGCTCGTCCTTCAATTCTTGAATTTGATTGGTCAGCTTGTACACAAAAGTTTGAAAACAAGCTCTACGAATTAGTTAACATCGGGGAAAAGAGAGATGTTATTTAATTATTAGTAAATTGGTCAAGCAGATTCTAAAAACTCCCAAAGTAGCTACTGATATCAAAATACCTCTGATCATGAGTGACAACTTCAGGAAATGGGTAAATTATCAAGCTATCTTTGACTAAAATAGGAGAAATTCAAAAAGCTTACAGCTTTAAAAGCTCTATTCCCCTATTTACTGGGAGTATCCACTGTTGAAAAAGGCGATCTACAAAAAGTGGATGCTCCCTACCTAATCCAAGAATAATCTTAATATTTACCAAAAAGCTTGGGCTGTAGAACCTTGTAAAATATCAGGATTATTTGAACTTTTTTGTCGTATTTGATGGGAACTAATTAAAGCGATCACCAGAGAATTCACATTTTTAACAATACTGGATAAAGTAATTTTCCTATTATCTATTAATGCCTCTAAAAAATCTAGCGATTTTGTCACCTCAGCAATTACCGCAAGTTTTTCTTGATCTTTATCTACTAAAACCAGATTGTAACTATGACTAGCAAAAACATAAGCTAATTGGTAGCCAATTCCATGTGCTGATCCTGTAATCAGCGCAGTTTTTTGTCGATATTTATGATGGTTTTCCATTTAATACAATGGTTAATTTAGATTTAATAAAGCAAAAATGTTCTTAGATGAACAGTATTGAAAATGACCTTTATCCCATTGCAATTAACAATATTACTCTCAAATAAAAAAATCTGTATTTCTGGATTCACTCTTTTTTCCTAACTTTGATAGCTACCGAAATTTTAGTTTCTATAAATGTGGTAGTGTCTATTGTCGCTCCTTCAACCCTTAAACAAGTATTTTCAGAAGTGCGGAATTCTTCTGATAACGTCAGGTTAGTCATACCCCTTTTGTAATATCTACCTTTTGATAGATGTTATTTAATTATTAGTAATAGAAATTTAAATTAGGTAATCGTTAATACCACATGAAGCATGAAATAAATTATTTAAAAAAACGCCAACTTGGCTACTGTGATAAAAAGACCCCTGCTAGAGTATTTAAGTAGTTGACCTGTGGGCTTTTAGGTTCTTAGTTTGAGATGCTGACAAAGCCAGCTTGTGATCAGTCTAAAGATTGCCTACTCCAACTGATCACAAGATTGCTATTGTTCTCAATCGTTCCTAAAACTCTTTATACCTCAGAAGTTTTACTTCTGGGGTTTTTGTTTTTATAGGAACACTTGGTAAGCGAAAAACTCAGTGGCTAATTTTCAACCCAAACATACTAATTATAAACTAGAATTTAAACCCACACGGAAAGTAAAACCAGGGCTATAAATCCGATTAACTCGTTCATATTGTTCACCCAGAATATTTTCTAGGTAAAAAGTTAGTCCCAAATTTTTACTGACAGGAATCCGGCCACTAAAATCTAAATTAAAGAAAGACGGTGCAAAATCTGTACTTCTTTCTCCCGGTAGATTTCTACTAAAAACAGACCGACGAGAACCACTATTATAAGTAGCATATAAATTGCCTTGCCATCCATTGTTTTGATAACCAATTCCAGTTTGCAGCAAAGAGTAGGGAATTAACCCTAACTGTAATCCTGTTTCAGTGCCAGTTTTGATTTGAGCATCTGTATAAGTGTAGTTGAGAAAAGTTGACCACTCACGGGCAATTTTTAATTGCAATGCAGCTTCTAAACCATTGGTATCAACTAAACCAATATTTGTCCATGTTGAGGTCTTGGAGTCAACAGCTAAACGATTATCTAAACTACTACCAAAATAAGTAAATTGTCCTAACAGTTTTTCCGAGAATTTGACATCTACTCCCGCAGTCCAAGTAGAACCAATTTCTGGTTTTAAATCTGGGTTAGGATTCCAATTATGAACCGTATCAAAAACATATAATTGATCCAACCCAGGATTGCGTTGCGCCCCTGCCCAACTTCCACGCAATGCAATAGCTGGATTAACAGCATAACTTAAACCAAAACTAGGATGAAAATAATTCCCAAATTGGCTATCAAAGTTTTGTCTTACTCCTAAATCAGTTTGGAAAGCATCGCTAATTTTCCAAGTATTCACAGCAAATAAGGCCGTATTTAAAACACTTCTATCTTCTTTTTCGTTTTTAGAAATTAGGTCAGGATTTGTACTAATAACATCACCAATTAAATCAGTATTTTTTAAATCCAACCCCCATCGTAATTGATTATTTGGAGTAATTTTCCATTCATGATCTATCCGAGTTTTGAATTGTTGAGTATCTAAAATTCCGGTTCTGTAAAATGTTGCCCCAGTTGGTCCATAAGTGCTAAAATAGTCTCGGTTATAACCCAATGTAGTTGTTAAATTAGAATTTTCTTCCTTACCAAGTCGAGTTTTCCAAGATAAGCCAAGATTTAAACCATCATGATCTAATCGGTCTTTTTGTAGTTGTAAGCCAGAATATCGAGAACCGAAATAAATTAACCCCCGACGACTACTAAGTGTAGTTACATCTAAATTCAAAGAGTTTTTAGGATCTAAATCTATTCCGACACTACCAAAATAAGTGCTTGTAGCTGTATCAGCATTAAATAAATATCCCTGGGTATCACGATTTGCTGCACCAACAGGAACAAGATAACGGTTATCTATGAAAAATCTTTCAAAGCTAAAGTTGTATTTAACTTTATTTGTTGAACCCCCATAAGTTACCTGTTGATTATTTAAATTTAATGAGCCAAATTCTGCACTACCAGTTAATTTAGGTTTACCATAACCTTCTTTAGTAATGATATTGACAACTCCGCCAAAGGCTGAAGAACCATATAAAGAAGAAGCCGTACCGCTATATAATTCAACTCTTTCAATAGCCTCTACAGGAATACTATTTAAATCAGTTGTCCCATGATATGTATTGATATTCGTGTTAATTGGTCTGCCATTAATCAGAAATACAGACTGATCAATTGAAGCTCCTCGATAGTATGTACCTGTGTGAATATCTGCACCATGACCAACATTATTAATTGCAAAACCGGGCATTTTTTTTAAAACATCAGCAACGCTAGTTGCACCCTGTTTTTGAATTTCCGCTTTTTCAATTACATAAGTAGGAGTAGATTCGGGGAGAATGTCTTTTTCACCAATGGTTTCTATAGATATATCCGGATCATTTGTAGGATTTAAATCTGGTTCTGACGTAGGTTCTTGTTTAACTTCATTTACTGCTGGTTGTTGAGTTAATAATTCAGCATTTGTGGTGGGTAATTCGATTTCATTTAAACTAGGAATATCTGAACTTACTGCATTTTTATTATTTTGATTATCAGCAGCCACGACAGGAACAACTACCAGTAAACTTAGTAAAGAAACTGGCAGAAAAAAACAACTCTTATTCATATTTCTGAACTCACACCCGGTAACAACAATTACTGATTATGATTTTCTCGTATTAATAGCAACAATGTCAAAAGACAAGCTGTCATATTTGTTTGCAGACAAAAAACAAAGCATGAAGCTGATTATTTTCTGCCTCATGCTTTATTTATTTAAACTCCCCAGGCCGGATTCGAACCAGCGACCAATCGATTAACAGTCGATCGCTCTACCACTGAGCTACTGAGGAACGCTCTTAACTTTAGCTATAATAAACCGAAATCCAAATTAATGCAAGTGGTTTTGGCAAAATTTTTTAACTTTTTTTTGGTTGCTGCTGAAACCTCTCACTTTTAATACCCCAAACCCTTTCCAGCAGCGACATTCAGAGATTTATCAATTATAAAATCTATAATCCCATGCGTAATTCCGTTAGTCTTTGTCTGGCTTTAGCATCAATTCCATTCATCAGAAATCTACTTTTAGGTTGTTTCTGTGACTGATACCTATGGCGCATCCGACAAACAGTAGTTTCCACTTCACCGCATAGCTGATGCGCTGACAACCATTCCGCACCATACCCTTGAACTGTTAACTGCTGCGCCCGATCTGATGTAGCGACAATCATGCGAGAAAGTAAAGATTGGGCTATTTGGTGACGGAGAGACGCACAGGTTTTTTCGATATATGTGTCTGCGGTCTGGCCAAAATCCGTATAATGTACTGTTAAAAAATCTGTAATAGTTTCTCTGTTGCTAGGAGTGTTTTGATATTGAGCATCAAACACTACCTGAGTGTCATAACCTTGGAAAGCACTATAATTAGTCATTGCTTCCACCAACTCACCCCGTGCAGCCTCAAGTCCGGCATAATCACGGGTTTTTATCAAGCAAGGCCAAGCGCCTATAATATTGTAACCGTCTACTAAGAGAACGGCCGGGACTATGGAACGAGACATGGTTTTTAATCACAATTATCTAGAGTTAACAAAAATCATTCATAAGACTTATATTAAATGAAGCATTGCTTGTAACCCCATGTTACAAAGAATAAAAAATGCTTCTTTCAATCAAAAATAGACCCTAAGATAGAAGCCATAATTCCGGAAATACCCCTAAAAATCAGGCTTCCTGAAGTTGTTTTCTCTAAAAAAATATTTTTTCCCAATCTGCAAAATTTTATATTTCGCTATAGTAAAAAACCAGATACCTATACAGCATCCTGTATTCTGGCATCTGGTCAAAAATTTCTCAAAATTAGGGCTTTTACTTCTTCTTTTTTCTTCTTCCTTCTTTTTTCTTCTTTCTTCTTTCTTCTTCTTTCTTCTTCTTTTTTCTGACTCCTGACTCCTGACTCCTGACTCCTGACTCCTGACTCCTGACTCCTGACTCCTGACTCCTACTCAACCTAATGATGTACTTGAATTAATCGCTGTTTGAGCCGTTCTGCTGCACCAGAATCAACTAAACAGCCTTTTTCCAATAAAAAAGCACCATCACAGTAATTTAACTCTTCTAACCGATGAGTTACCCACAAAGCCGTAATCCCGCGACTTTTAACTAAATTACGCACACTAGCGACTAAATCGAGTTGACTATCTGGATCTAGTAAAGCAGTGGGTTCATCTAATAATAAAACATCACAGTGACGAGCGATCGCTCCAGCAATAGCCACCCGTTGTTTTTGTCCCCCAGAAAGGGCGTAAATAGGTCGTCGCTGTAGAGACAATAAATTTACTGCCCCCAAAGCTTCCTCAACCCTAGCCTTCACCATAGCAGGTTGTAACTTTTCCGCCACCAAGCCAAAAGCCACATCTGCACCAACCGTTGGCATGACCAATTGATGATCAGGATTTTGGAACACAAAACCAACAGGAGGTGAAACCATAACTTCCCCAGATTGAGGAGCTAGTAAACCCGCTATTAATCTCAGAAGCGTAGATTTACCACTGCCATTGGTCCCCAAAAGCATCCAAAACTCACCTTTAGGTACTTGAAGAGAGCAAGATTTGATCACTTGCTCCCCATTAGGCCAAAAGAAGTTTAAATTATTAACTTCAATGCCCACTGCTGTCATGTTTACACCTTGGGTTACTCAGCACTAAAAGCAGCAAAGCCAGGCGCTCTACCACTGCTAGTAGCTGCACTATCTTTTTGGATAATCTGGACTCCCGAAATTTCACTAGCACGAACAGCAATTTTTTTCTCTGTTTTGCCTTCGCACTTGAGTTCCACAAGATCAGGATTACCAGAGCGCATGGCTGCCAAAATTAGCTGATAAACAGCTTCGGCATCTTCAGTAGACTTGCGTTGTACTGATATAGGGAAAGCAGTATTTCTGATGCTTAAGTCAATGGTAAACATTTAGAATTAATGAATTTTCACTTTAAAACCCATTCTAGCGTCATTAGTCAGTTGTCAGTTGCTAAGAAATTTTTCCCTACTTTCCTACCTTCCAATTCTCAAATAAAATTTTTTTTCTCGTCCACTGGCAAAATTAGAGATTTTCACCTATTATGATAGAAAGCGTAAAAAATTGTAAACTAGATTGACAATCTGGTTAATTTTGTGTAGGCGGCTCATATTCGCCATCTATAAACGCATAAAATCCGTAATTATAAAACATTTTGGAGATTTGCTCTCATGACCATCGCAGTTGGACGCGCCCCCAGTAGAGGGTGGTTTGACGTATTAGACGACTGGCTAAAGCGCGATCGCTTCGTATTCGTAGGTTGGTCAGGAATATTATTATTCCCCTGTGCCTTCCTCGCATTAGGCGGTTGGCTGACCGGTACAACATTCGTCACTTCCTGGTACACCCACGGACTAGCATCTTCTTACTTAGAAGGAGCTAACTTTCTAACAGTAGCAGTATCCACACCAGCCAACAGCATGGGGCATTCCCTGTTGTTCCTGTGGGGTCCTGAAGCTCAAGGTGACTTCACCCGTTGGATTCAACTCGGTGGTTTGTGGCCTTTCGTAGCCCTACATGGCGCATTCGGTTTGATTGGCTTCATGTTACGCCAATTTGAAGTCGCCCGTCTCGTCGGTCTGCGTCCTTATAACGCTCTTGCTTTCTCCGGTCCTATCGCCGTATTCGTCAGCGTGTTCCTGATGTATCCTTTGGGACAATCTAGCTGGTTCTTTGCACCTAGCTTTGGAGTAGCCGCAATTTTCCGTTTCCTCCTATTCCTACAAGGTTTCCACAACTGGACACTTAACCCCTTCCACATGATGGGTGTAGCGGGAATCTTAGGTGGAGCTTTACTTTGTGCCATTCACGGTGCCACAGTAGAAAACACCCTATTTGAAGACGGTGAAGGTTCAAACACTTTCCGCGCCTTCAACCCCACCCAAGCTGAAGAAACCTACTCCATGGTGACAGCAAACCGTTTCTGGTCACAGATTTTCGGAGTTGCTTTCTCCAACAAACGTTGGTTACACTTCTTCATGTTGTTTGTCCCTGTCACAGGCTTGTGGATGAGTTCCATTGGTATCGTTGGTTTAGCATTAAACCTCCGGGCTTATGACTTCGTTTCCCAAGAATTACGGGCAGCAGAAGACCCAGAGTTTGAAACTTTCTATACCAAAAACATTTTACTAAACGAGGGTATCCGCGCTTGGATGGCTCCTCAAGATCAACCCCACGAACAGTTCGTATTCCCAGAAGAAGTATTACCACGCGGTAACGCTCTCTAAAACCTATCATCTTTGAATTAGCCCCTACCTACTGGTAGGGGTTTTTTTATAAGGAGAAATTTAAATTCAGGTATTGCAAATTTTTGTAGTTGTGCTATAGTAGTCTCAGGTTACAAGACCAAAGCATTTTGCTTTGCCCCTTTTGAAATTAAGACCGTTTAGGCAATAAGGAGGTGATGCCCATGATAGAAAGTAGTATACCCATGGGTCGTCAAGTTGCAGTTAGCCGGCTGTGTGCCGGGGCTGTTCTCTAAAAGTTAGCTTTAGTTCTCTTGAGATACTAAGTTAGCTCAACTAACTAGGCTTAACATCGGAGTTCCTTCCGGCAGTCTGGTTGCAACTTGAAGACCCGCTAGACCGCCCTGACTTAGATTATCTGATCTAAATCAGGGCGGATAGTTTTTAAGGGTGGTTTTTGGTTGAAACCAGTACACAACCGAGTCAGTGAATTAACTATTTAAAAAGCCGAAAAAGCTTGTTTGATCTAATTTTTTGATTTTGTTTTGTGGTACTAAGTAGTAATTTTTAACCAGTAGCATAAGACAATATTTAGATACTTGCTGACAACAATTACCAACGTAAATTATTGTTGTGGAACATTTGTTAGCGATCGCCTATCATTTATATTTGTCAGGTTTTTGGAGTGAAAACAAAACACCCATTGCGAACAAATGATAATTAATGTGGAAAGGTTTTGATTGAAAGTATATTTCAAAACCTATCTAAATTCTTCAATGCCGAAGCTTATTCGCTAATCTTCAGTGTAAGAAAAGTTCGATATGAGTTTAAAGAAGTCAAATCTACTTGGTGTAACTGATAATATACTACTAGAAAAATTGACATCTACTTAATCAAGAAATCTTATGTTGATTATTAGAAAAAACTATAATATAATGGCAGGATATGGTCAGAAAGTTTTTGCATAAGTTAATTGCATGGAAGTTTAACGATTAATTAATCAATTGTTAGCCTTGTGAAAGCTATGATTGTGGCATTGGTGTCAGCCATGCCTATTACACAGGTTTCAACAAGACTTCGCGTTTGTAAACAGTTAGCTATAGCGAACTCATGTTATCCATATAAGGTGTGAGGAGAAAAAGAAAAATGTCTAATATTTTGTGGAAATCCCTGGTGGTTAGCCCAGCAATTTTGGGAGCAGCGTTGTTAGTATCTTCAACAGCGATAGCCGCACCAAGTACCACCAAGGGAGCATCATCAATTGAAACTTCCTCTACAGCAGAAGTTTCCCAACAGCCAGCAGTATTGGCGACAGAAACCAAAGAAGCTCAAGTTTTAGCTCAGGTCAACCGCTACAGCAACGAGAACAATACTTCCATAAATCAGGTAACATCAGTTTCCCAGTTCTCTGATGTGCAACCTACAGATTGGGCATTCCAAGCTTTGCAGTCCTTGGTTGAACGCTACGGCTGTATTGCGGGTTATCCCAATGGCACATTTCGTGGTAATCGGGCTTTAAGCCGTTACGAATTTGCGGCTGGTTTGAATGCTTGTTTAGATCGTGTGAATGAATTGATTGCCACAGCAACGGCTGATATGGTGACAAAACAGGATCTAGCAACATTACAGCGTTTGCAAGAAGAGTTTTCTGCGGAATTGGCAACTTTACGTGGCCGGGTAGATGCTTTAGAAGGACGGACTGCTGAATTAGAAGCCAATCAATTCTCCACTACCACTAAATTAAAAGGTGAAGCTATTTTTGCTGTCACTGATGCTTTTGGCAGCGAGACAGGCAAAGCTAACCGGGCAGTATTCCAAGATAGAGTCCGTTTAGGCTTGGAAACCAGCTTTACGGGTAGAGATATATTAACAACCCGTTTGGCTGCTGGTAATGCCACAGGCTTTAGTCTCCGAGATAAAACTGGTAATCCTATTAATGCTGGTGGAGTTGGTAAGCAAACCTTTGAAGTCGGTAGCACTAGTCCTGCTAACAGCGTTGAAATTGACAAATTAACTTATGAAGCTCCTTTAGGACCTGCAAGAGTTTATCTTTCAGCTAGTGGTGGGCAACATAGTGATTATGCGGCTGTTAACAATCCTTACTTCTTTGATAAAACAGATGGTGGTAAGGGGGCTTTAAGTACCTTCGCATCTGAAAACCCCATCTACCGGATTGGTGGTGGTTCTGGTATTGCCTTGAATGTACCCTTTGGGAAACCCGGTGATAGTTTCTTGAAACCAAGTTCTCTCACATTAGGTTACTTAGCTGCAAATGCTAATGATCCTAGTCCCAGCAATGGCTTGTTTGATGGCAACTATGCAGCTTTAGGTCAGTTAAACTTTAACGTTGGTAATCGCGTTGCTTTGGCTGCCACCTATGTACATGGTTATCAAAAAGCAGGTAGCACATTGTTTGATTCAGGACTTGGTGGTGGTGCTTTAGTAGGTACTGAACAAGCTAATGCTCCTTTAGCTAATGCCTCTTCCAGTAACTCCTACGGTATTTCCGCAGCTATCAAGCCTAGCGATAAACTGTCTTTGAGTGGTTTCGTTTCCTACCATGATGTTACAGGCTTTGGAGCTAATGATGATAAGGAAGCTTGGAGCTATGGTGCAGGTTTAGCTTTACCTGATTTTGGTAAGAAAGGTAACGTCTTGGGTATCTTCGGTGGCGCTCAACCTTACTCACTAGGTGCGACTGGTAGAGAGACTCCATACCAAGTTGAAGGCTTTTATAAGTATCGCGTTTCTGAAAATGTATCCGTAACTCCTGGAGTTATTTGGATGACATCTCCTGGACAAAATAATACCAGTAATGATGCCTTTGTTGGTACACTCAGAACAACTTTTAGCTTCTAAATAGTTAAAAGTTTGTTGATAAGTTTCAACGTGATTTGACCCTGCCTCATGGCGGGGTTTTTTTGTGGAGAGAAAAACCCCAGTTAAGAACCGGAGTATACTGGAAAAGAGCTTAAGAGACTTCCAAATAAAAAAATGTCCCAAAACTGATGCAGAAATTCTCTCTCTGTGTACTCTGTGCCTCTGTGGTTCGTTTCTTAGGATAATTTATTTCTTGGAAGTCTCTAACTGTGAGGTTTTGCTCATTTTCATCCTTCAATTTTGATCTTGGACTACTGCTTGTGGAATTATCATGTAAATCTGAATACGCAATTTTGGCGTTATTAGAGATGGCTACTCATTACGAAAACGGTGAACCGATGCAAATTCGGCAAATCGCTCTGCAACAAAAGATACCTGATCGCTATTTGGAACAACTGTTAGCAACTTTGCGGCGGGGGGGTATAGTTAAAAGTCAACGGGGTTCAAAAGGCGGCTATTTATTGGCGCGAGAACCTCGGAAAATTAGTATCTTTGAGATTTTAGAATGTTTGGAAGGTTTAGATGTGCAGACTGGTGAACAAAATACTAACCTCACAAGTTTAGATAATTCTGTGGTGTCAGAAATTTGGCAAGAAGCACGTCAGGCAGCAAATTCAGTATTACAAAATTATTCGCTTCAGGATCTTTGTGAAAAACGGGATTCCCGGAAGCAGTTGGATATCATGTACTACATTTGAAGGCATAAGAATTTATCATGCGGATTGTTGAAAATATTACGGAGTTGGTGGGGCGGACACCTCTAGTTAAGCTAAACCGGATTCCTCAAGAATTAGGTTGTGTGGCTACAATTCTCGTGAAATTGGAAAGTATGAACCCTTCGTCATCGGTGAAAGACCGCATTGGGGTAAGTATGATTACTGCGGCTGAGAAGGAAGGATTAATTGCCCCTGGGAAGACGATTCTGGTGGAACCAACATCGGGAAATACGGGCATTGCTTTGGCAATGGCGGCGGCGGCCAAGGGGTATCAATTAATTTTAACAATGCCGGAAACGATGAGTGCGGAACGGCGGGCGATGTTAAGGGCTTATGGGGCCCAATTGGAACTCACTCCGGGAATTGCGGGGATGAGTGGGGCGATTCGGCGGGCGCAGGAGATTGTGGATAGAACACCATACTCTTATATGTTGCAACAGTTCCGCAATCCGGCTAATGCCCAAATTCATCGGGAAACTACGGCGGAGGAAATTTGGGAGGATACGGATGGATTGGTGGATATGATTGTGGCGGGTGTGGGGACTGGGGGGACGATTACTGGGGTGGCGGAAGTTTTGAAGGACCGGAAACCGAGTTTTCAGGCGATCGCTGTCGAACCAGCTAATAGCCCGATATTATCGGGAGGTAAACCGGGTCCCCATAAAATTCAGGGCATTGGGGCGGGTTTTATTCCCCAAGTGTTAAAGTTAGAATTGATTGATGAGGTAATTACGGTTACTGATGAGGAGGCGATCGCTTTTGGTCGCAAATTAGCCAGGGAGGAAGGATTATTGTCTGGAATCTCCACTGGTGCAGCCCTTTGTGCGGCGGTTCGGGTCGCCCAACGTCCTGAAAATCAGGGACGCTTAATTGTGATGATTCAGCCTAGTTTCGGTGAGAGATATTTAAGTACACCTTTATTCCAAGACCTAGAAGCGAAAACCGCAACTAGTACCAATTAACAATCTATTGGATTCATGTCCGATTTTAACCACTACGATACCCTCAAAGTTAGTAATCATGCCAGTCAAGCGGAGATCAAACAAGCTTATCGCCGCTTGGTGAAAATTTTTCATCCTGATAGTAATCAAGACATTACAGATAATGAGCAAATTATTCGTGTTAATGCCGCCTATGAAGTTTTAAGTGATAGTAAAAGTCGTCTTGATTATGATGAAAAACTTCGTCACGGTCAGCAACAATTTCATCATGTTCGCCAAAAACGTGCAGAATCTGCTCAACAACATTACAAAGCAACTAGGAAAACTAGAAAAGATATTGATGAAAATATTGAGGAATGGATACGTTTAGTTTATAAACCAGTAAATCGGATACTTTGTACAATTCTTAATTCTTTAGAATCACAAATTGAGGAGTTAGCAGCCGATCCTTTTGATGATGATCTTTTAGACGAATTTCAAGATTATTTAGCATCCTGTCGGGAAGATTTGAAGGACGCACAAATTAAATTTCGTTCTTTGCCAAATCCCGCTAGTTTTGCAGCAGCAGCAGCCCATATTTACTATTGTATGAGTCAAGTGGGAGATGGAATTGAGGAATTAGCATACTTTCCATTAAGTTATGATCATCGCTATTTACACACGGGACAAGAGTTATTTCGGATAGCTAAAAGATTGTATCGGGAAGCGCAAGAGTCCGTGAGTTGATGAGATGATCGTAGGAGTCGTTTAATTACTAAGTAGGTTGGGGTTGAAAATTGTCGTTATGACAAGATAACAGGGAAGAGGTTTTGGGCAATTTGACTTTTTGTTATGGTTTTTTTCCGTTTACTTACTTATCTATTAAACCGAAATATTGCTTATTTTTTTAACAATATAATAATTCCCATTCTATCGGGTTAGAAGCGGAAATAATTAAACGCAGATGGACGCAGATGGACGCAGATAATTTTGTAGTTAATTAGACTAGTGGTCTGTCAAGCTAAAAGTTGTGAGTTTGAGGAGTTTGAGGGAAAATAGAAAGGCTATTTACAGTAAACCTCAGCAGATATTCTAATAACTGATTATGTTTAAGACCTATATTGTCCGG
>NZ_VILA01000024.1:0-2276 GCF_009712025.1 Dolichospermum sp. UHCC 0406 | reverse complement strand
TTGTGAAAAATCCCGAAAGAGTAGAGACAATGATGATGTTAATGGCATTATGCCTTTTGGTTTATAATTTAGGACAAAGACAATTAAGAATGTCATTGAAGGCACAAAAAGCCACAGTTAAAAAGCGGTTTTTTAATGGCATTTTATGACGATGATTCCCACAGTTAGAGCATATTTGAGAACTGGGGAAGAACCTATCCACAAGGATTAATTCACTCCCGAACTTCTCGGTTTTATACTCTAACTGTCGTTTGAACTCATACATCCCACAATCGGCGATAGCACCCGCTAATTTGTGGTTCTTCAAAAATGCCTTAACGTGCAAATCCTCTATCTTTATCACGCTGTGGTTTTTAGCTAGATAGTAGGTTAATTTGTGTATGGAATCCTGGCGAATATTAGAAACTTTGGCGTGTAATTTAGCCAATTTTCTTACAGCTTTCTTGCGATTATTAGACCCCTTCACCTTTCGGCTAACGCTACGCTGTAAGCGTTTCATGCGTTTACTCATCCGGCGGTAGGCTTTGGGGTTTTTGAATATTTCACCATTACTGCAAACTGCTAACTCCTTTATTCCTACGTCAACGCCGATGGTCGGTCTGTCTGCAAGTATAGGAGGTTTTTCAATCTCGTACTTGACAGAAATAAACCTCGGTCCCATGCTTGGCGTAAGTCAGTTAACGCCTTTTGTGGGACATTTTTGTTAACTTCGTAATACCAAGCGTGTTCAGATTTGACCTCAGCTATTAACTTTTTATGCAGGTCAATCGCTGATGGTAATTTAAGTTTTTCGCCTTCTTTGCGAGTAGCTAAAATATCTATAACTTGAGCATTTGCCCAGTTATAGGCGTGTCTAGCTACTCCAGAAGCCTTGCGAAAAGCTGTAATCTGTCGGTTATTTGGAATTAGTGCAGTTTTGAATGATAAAAGCATTGATTCGACCTTTCAATGTTATATTATAGTAAGTATACCAACGATTAAGGTTAATGTCAATGAGATTTGAGAAAAATAATAAACTTGGCGCTAAAAAAATCCTCAAAGCTGAGTTAGACGCTCAACCAATTTGTTTTAAAGGTCGGAAAGGGCAAAGGGAGAAAATTAAAACCGTCCCTGACTGGCCGCAACGGTTAAGGGATTTTGTTGATCAACTTATTGAAGACTTAGACAAACAGTAAGATAAGGATAGTTATGGGTAGAAATTATCTAGCTGTTTCTACCCCCTGCTTCACTAACTAAGCAACGATTTTTACTGATTTGATACCCTTGCTACACCATTGAATTAGTAGCCATCGGTCAGAATCCTTGTCTAATGCAGGTTTAAGCCGAAAATTAAAAACGTCCTCCCATACATCCACACCATACTGATTAACAAAATCACGCTCTAACTTTTTGAATTGCTCCCAATTGCGATCGCTAATAGCAGTCAGCATAGGAACAATAGTAGTGATAGGAACTTGAGTAGCTGTTTCACTCATCTGGGTAATCCTCAAAAATACAAATAATTGGTAAATCTCCAGTTTCAGTGTCGATAATTTCGACTAATCGCTTACCTTTCCCTCTAGCAAGTTTTTTGCAACGCCCCTCAGTTGTAGCTGCGCCCCAATCTCTAGTTTCTGCTAGATAGTCAAATTTCCCCTTAGAACGTTTGATGTCATCTGCCATGCTGATTTTACTTAGGTTCTTTATTCAGTTTTCAAGTCAGAGTTTGGAGTAGAGAACGTTCTAACTTGCCTTTGGATTGCGTAGTTGTGTTTTTTTAATTTCACGAATACCAGACTCCACTATAAAAGCTGCAAGGTTAGCTGTGGTTCTACCCTGTTCATTAGCAAGTTTCTCCAATTCTTCAAATACAGCATCTGGAAGTGTAACGCTAAATCGTTTACTCATTTGCATCTATATAGAATCTCCTTTACACCAATATTCTACTAACTAATTCACTGTTTATTACAAAAAACATCTAGATTGAATCATTTACGATGTTAACTGAATCTATTTAGATGCTAAACTAGCACTATAAGCCAAGTAAATGCAACTCCACTACATTTTTATAAGTTCTGCGGGTTAAGAGGATGTTTAAAAAGTCAAAAAAGATACAACACAGCTCTCTCTGTATCAAATTATGAGCGAGAGTTGGTTTTTTGCACCATAATATAACCCACATTCCGCACTTCAAAAAGTAGCACAAGTAAACTACATTGACGGTCAATTAAAATTTATGATTTTAACAATTAGGTATCAATGTAAAACAAAATTATGGATACACAAAGTAGAGCTTT
>NZ_VILA01000023.1:45750-58865 GCF_009712025.1 Dolichospermum sp. UHCC 0406 | reverse complement strand
GAATTTACCATCAAATTTTCTTCATACTCATTTATTGGCTTGATATTAACATGGTAATACTGCCCTTTTTATCTATTCATAGAAGTTACATTTTGTCAAAAAAAATTAGATGCGTTTCCCCTGATCCAGAAGGAGTTTGAAAAAAACAGTAGCAATGTTATATAATTGCGTAGTTTTGTCTAGATAATCTAGATTATTAATAGAGAAAACTGATTAATAATAATTTGCTTTTATTGTCCATGAATCTTGTGAATAAAACAGAAAAGACTTTTGCACTGACCACACCACTATACTATGTCAATGATGTCCCCCATATTGGCAGTGCTTATACAACTATAGCAGCGGATGTAGTAGCCAGATTTAATCGCTTGCAGGGGCATCAGGTGCTACTAATTACAGGTACAGATGAACATGGTCAAAAAATTCAGCGTTCAGCAGCGAGTTTAGGAAAACCACCACAGGATTTTTGTGATGAAATTGTCCCCAGTTTTGTCAGATTGTGGGATTTACTCGATATTCAATATGACCGCTTTAGTCGAACTACAGCACCCCGTCACCAAGCCATAGTTAAAGAATTCTTTCAGCGGGTTTGGGAAAATGGCGATATTTACCAAGGAGAACAAAAAGGTTGGTACTGCGTTTCCTGTGAAGAGTTTAAGGAAGAACGGGATTTACTCGCAGATAAACACTGTCCCATTCATACTAACAAACAAGTAGAGTGGCGAGATGAGCAGAACTATTTCTTCCGCTTGTCTAAATATCAAACTCAGTTGGAGGAATTTTATCAATCTCACCCAGATTTTATCCAACCTGTCAGCAGACGAAATGAAGTTTTCAATTTTGTCACCCAAGGTTTACAGGATTTTTCGATTTCGCGGGTAAATCTTGATTGGGGTTTTCCTGTACCTGTGGATTCTCAACATACATTATATGTATGGTTTGATGCTTTGCTAGGTTATGTTACAGCATTGTTAGAACCAGATGCAGAACCAACCTTAGCTAATGCTTTACAAACATGGTGGCCGATTAATCTGCACTTGATTGGTAAAGATATCTTACGCTTTCATGCTGTGTACTGGCCAGCAATGTTGATGTCAGCAGGTTTACCTTTACCAGACAGGGTATTTGGACATGGTTTTTTAACTAAAGATGGTCAAAAAATGGGCAAGACTTTAGGTAATACTCTTGATCCTATCGCTTTAGTGGAAAATTATGGTAGTGATGCCGTTCGTTATTACTTCCTTAAGGAAATCGAATTTGGGAAAGATGGCGATTTTAATGAAATTAGGTTCATTAATGTTTTGAATGCAGATTTAGCAAATGATTTAGGTAATTTGTTAAATCGGACTTTAAACATGGTGAAGAAATACTGCGCTAGTCAAGTACCGTCCATTAGCCATTCAGATATTCCATCGGAAAATCCTTTGAAAGCGATAGGGTTACAGTTGGGAGAAAAGGTGAAACAAGCATACACAGCATTAGCTTTCAATGAAGCCTGTCACTATGTTTTATCTCTGGTACAAGCCAGTAATAAATTTATAGATGATCAAGCCCCTTGGTCATTATATAAACAAGGTAAACAGGAGGAAGTGGAAGCGGTGCTATATGCGGTTCTGGAATCTGTAAGATTAGCAGCTTATCTTCTATCCCCAATTATTCCTAATATCAGCAGTGATATTTATCAGCAATTAGGCTGGGGGATCAATTTTAATGAACAAAAAGAAAGTGCAATTTTAGCTCCTTTTTGTACCCACTCAACCTGGGGAATATTATCCGATCAACAAATATTGGGAACACCAAAACCAGTTTTTAAACGGATAGAAACATCAAAATAAAAGATTAATTTTGGGAACTGCGAATTTCTTAAAAAACCAAAGAATTCGGGGCTATTAATTACATCTTAATAGTAGATCAAGGAAGTAAATAATCAAAACAGTTTTACTGATGATTGAAGATTCCTGATGTATTAGCCCCGGAGACTTATCATTAGCAACTCTAATAAGCAGATAGTTAGAAATTTCTATCATCACAGGGATAACAACACAAGGTATGACAATAATGTTGAACAATTTTGAAAACGACTCAATATTTACGCC
This sequence comes from Dolichospermum sp. UHCC 0406, assembly GCF_009712025.1. Classification (NCBI taxonomy): domain Bacteria; kingdom Bacillati; phylum Cyanobacteriota; class Cyanophyceae; order Nostocales; family Aphanizomenonaceae; genus Dolichospermum; species Dolichospermum sp. UHCC 0406. Next base: position 56,769 of record NZ_VILA01000023.1, on the reverse strand, counting down.
AGAACAAGTTTTGGAAAATCGGGGTCGGGTGGCTATCTTTATTGATGGCTCAAACTTATTTTATGCGGCGCTTCAACTGGGAATCGAAATTGATTATACTAAGTTATTGTGCCGGTTAACTGGTGGATCAAGGCTGTTACGCGCTTTTTTCTACACAGGTGTAGATCGGACAAATGAGAAGCAACAGGGCTTTTTGTTATGGATGCGTCGCAATGGTTATCGAGTTATTGCTAAGGATTTGGTGCAATTACCAGATGGCTCTAAAAAAGCTAACTTAGATGTGGAAATAGCTGTTGATATGATGGCTTTGTGCGATTCCTATGATACCGCAGTTTTAGTCAGCGGTGACGGTGATTTGGCTTATGCTGTCAATTCTGTGAGCTATCGTGGTGTGAGGGTAGAGGTGGTGAGTTTGCGTTCTATGACTAGTGATAGTTTAATTAATGTGAGCGATCGCTATATTGATTTAGAAGCTATCAAAGAAGATATCCAAAAAACTCCCCGTCAAAGTTATCCATATCGGCCATTGTCTAGTATGGGCTTTTTAGACGATCATCGAGATAATCACAGACATTTAGAAGTTCCAGAATAATGCAATATGCACAAGGTAGGGAGAATAGAAGACAAGATGCAAAACATCAAAGGGGATCTAAAAATCATTCTCCCCACTTTTATTCATTTTTTGGGTTGCGATTACCAACTAATTTGTTTTATCTGCCTTTGATCTTGTGTTTAGGTTTATGCTTGTCTGCTTGCGGTAATCCATCACCAACTCAATCAAAAACTGATAATCCATCTCCAAAGGAGGATGACACTAAGTTAACTTTTTTCGGTGTGGCTTTAGAACAGTTTGATGAGGTAGGGAGACCAATTTGGAAAGTTAAAGCCAAAGAAGCAAAATACACTACAGATAAGCAAATTGGTGAGGCAGAAAGTCCTCAAGGAGAACTTTACCAAGATGGAAAAGTTGTCTACCAAATTAAAGCAGATAAGGCTGATATTAAGCAAGATGGTAAGCAACTTTTTCTTAAAGGTAAAATTGTAGCTACCGATCCCCGCAATGGGATTGTTTTCCAAGGTAATGAGTTAGAATGGCGACCTCAAGAAGATTTATTGATTGTTCGCAATCAGTTAAATGGTAGTCATAAACAATTACAAGCTGTAGCTCAAGAAGCAAAGATCAAAACTCGTGAACAACGGGTAGAATTTTCAGGGGGAGTATTCGCAAAATCCACAGATCCACAGTTGCAAATGCGAACTGATCATTTAATGTGGCATATTAAGGATGAGAAATTATTTAGCGATCGCCCAATCCAAATAGAAAGATATAAGGATAACAAAATCACTGGACGTGGTAACGGTAATGCCGCAGAAATTAATTTAAAAACTCAAATTGCCATTCTCCAACCACAGGCAAAATTAGAGTTATTAGATCCATTGATACAAATTATTAGTAACTCAATTACCTGGAATATTAAGAAAGAAAATATCACCACAAATTCTCCCATTCGGATATTCCAATCTGCTGAAAATGTCACTGTCACTGCTAATCAGGGACAAATGCAAATACCAGAAAATAAGGTATATCTCACTGGTAATGTGAATGCAGTTGGGCAACGTCGTCAGTCTTTAAAATCAAATCAACTTACTTGGTATTTAGATAAAAAATTGTTAGAAGCGCAGGGAAATATCGTTTATCGTCAAATTGAACCAAAATTAACTTTCCAAGGGGAAACAGCCGTCGGTAATTTAGAAACAGAAAATATTGTTGTCAAAGGTGGTAATTCTGGACGCAGAGTGGTAACAGAAATTATCCCCCAGGAAGGAAGGTAGGGGGAGTAGGGGGAGTAGGGGAGTAGGGGGAGTAGGGGGAGTAGGGGGAGTAGGGGAGAAATTATCTTCTTCTTCTCCCTTCTTCCTAACAACTGACAACTGTACGGGCGAAGCATTTGGAGAACTATTTTTGGCAATGACCGATAATTTATCTTCCAAATGCTTCGCCCCTACTGACAACTAGCTTTTATACAAAACTTCATTACGATTGGCTGCACCAAATTTTGGTAAAGAATTATCTAAATGAGGTGTGAGGGTAGCCGGAATATCAGTAGATACTTCTAATTCTTTTTCTAAATGTTGGAGAAGTTTATCTTGTTCAGTCCGAAAAGCTGATACATTTCCCCCACGATTGATAATTGTAAACCACACCAAACCGCGATCGCGTGTGGGGACAACTCCAGCTAAAGCACTAACATCATTGAGAGTACCGGTTTTCATCACAGTCGCTTTTGGCATATGTCGAGAATGTATTGTCCCTCGGTGGTCTAGTCCAGAGGTGGGAAATAAATCAGCCAAAGTCAACTGATAGGAACTAGCTTCCCGTTGCAATGCCATGAACATAGCACAAACACCTCTGGGAGAGATTCGATTTTCTTTCCCTAAACCAGAACCATTAATCAAGAGAATTTCTGACTTTGGGAATCTAGCAAGTTGGGATGCTGTGGTGCTAACTACATCTGCCCCTCCCACAGAATCGGCTAACATTTCCGCAATATCGTTATTACTAAAAACGTTCATTTCCTTAATGATTTTTTGCAAAGGTAAGGAAAGATGACGTACCAGTAAAGTTTGCCCAACTTTAGGTTGAAGCTCCACTTTAATATTACCAGCAATAATCACTTGGGGTTTAGGTGTTCCTTTGGGCATAATTGAGTATTGGAAAACCACAGAACGCGACCAAGTTTGGTGATTTAGTGCTTGTTTGAGTAATTGACCGGCAAGCAGGGGATGACGTTGGAAATTCATGGCAAAAGCCCCAGTAATTACCAGATTTCCCTTAACTTGCTTAATACCTATTTTATTCAGAGTATTTCCCAGAGCGATCGCTTCCTCCCCCACAAACATCGGATCACCACTACCAGTAATCACCAAATCACCCTGCACCACCCCATTTACTAACGGTCCAGTGCTACTAACTAAAGTCTCAAATTGGTGATTAGGTCCCCAAGCTTTAAAAGCTACCAACGAAGTAGCAACTTTAGTTAAGGAAGCAGCGGATAAAGGTACAGTCCCTTGATGATTAGCCATTAGCATTGGTCCCGACTGCAACCAAATCCCCTGAGAGGACATGAGAGTTTGGTCAATTAATTTTGATGTGATTAAACCCTTGAGATATTCTTGGACTGTAATAGCACCTGCTGGGCTGGGATCAGGGACAAGAATCAAGTTAGAGCTACCTTGCCAAGCCAAGACACTCAAGGCTTCTAAGGGTTGAATTGGCACCTTAGCCATTTCTAGCCATAGAGAAAACAAACCTGATCCTAATAATTCCAGCATATTTAAATTCCTGTATTGGTTAATTGGTAAGAGTTTTCTTTAAGTTCGTTAGCGTAAGCTATATTGTGAGACTATTTTTAACTTTTAATTCCCTCTTTTTCTAGCAACTTATACCAATATACGAGCCTGATTATATTTATCAGTATTGAGTCATAATAAAGTAATAATTCACCGAGTCAACAGAGTTAAGTTTCTCCCAAAATTATTACTTATGCAATACCTTGTCCATTTTTCGTAGGTTGGCTTAAGCGACAGCGCAACCCACCTGATCTGTTTGATTTAATGCTGATTGCTCTGCAACCCTAACGCGAACAACCCAACAAACCAAAAAAATGGCACAGGTATTCCCATAGTGCAAGTTTCATGTATTAGGAATAAAATATTTTGGCTAATTAATAACTTGGTATAGGTTACTTCCTTTCTGGATGTGCCAATTCCTCTGGAGTGGGAACACCCACCTGATTAATTACCCCAATCATTTGATATAAACGCCCTAAATCTCGTTGATTAAAATTTAAAACTAACCGAGGCAAATTAGATGTTTCATCTTGTTCTTCCTGTGGTAATGCTTGGCTTTTCACAATTTCACCTGTCAGCAAAATATCACGGAACTGAGTATTAAGTAATTCCACTTGAGCATCTGATAAATCTTCTTGCAACCGGATCACCAACTTGTCACCAACATAACGACTAGAATGATAAATTCGGTAAAATCCAGTAATAGCATTACAAGCAACTTCCAGATTATCTGTAATAGTGTACAAACTCGGATCATCTGGACTAACAAGCCCTGTTTTTACCAATTTCTCATCAATATATTGACTCCAAGAACGCCAATAATCACCCCCTGGTTGATCAATTAACACCAAAGGAACTGGACCAAATTTACCTGTTTGGCTCAATGTCATACATTCAAAAGCCTCATCTTGAGTGCCAAAACCACCAGGAAACAAAGCCACAGCATCACTTTCTTTCAGAAGAAATAACTTGCGAGTAAAGAAGTATTTAAAATTAATTAGTTTAGGATCACCTTCAATAATTGGGTTAGCTTGTTGCTCAAAAGGTAACTGAATATTTAAACCAAAGGAATTTTCCCTCCCAGCGCCTTCTTGACCAGCTTGCATAATCCCACCACCACCACCTGTCATAATCATAAATCCTAGCGCGGAAACAGCCCGACTAAATTGCAGAGCCATTTGATATGCTGGTGTATCTGGTGCTAGACGCGCTGAACCAAAAATAGTAATTTTCCGCACATGACGGTAGTTATAAAATAACTGGAAACCACATTCCATATCTGCTAAAGCAGCAGATAATATTTTCCAATCAAGACGTTCAATATCACTATCAGCAAGACGCAAAATTGTAGATAGGGACTGCTGAATAAATTGCCGATGTTTTAGTGTCGGTAAACGGTCTATTAATTCCGCAATATCCGCTTGAAGAGAATCTAATGAAGAAAAGGACGCTTCAGAGGTCATACTTACTGCCGCAATAATGGCATTATATTTTAACCAAAGTTGCTAATACAGTAAAGGGTAGGTCAACTAACAATAATTAAAAATCCCTAAAGGGCTGATGTAATATGCTTTTTGACGTTTGCCTCACCGTACTAGCAACTTACGTTATTTTACATGATACTTCCTATATTGACCGTAATTATTACAATACAGGCTTCTCAGTAACTAAGCTTTACTTGACTAACAATCACAACGGAAATGTCCGAAAGTGTTACTGAAACCAGGCTTTTTCTATTATTTAAGAAATATAGGCAAAGCAACATTTTCGTCCCTTGACACTCCCCGCGATAAATCGACGGGGATTCTTGGTTCAACGAGACCACTTAAACTAGGTTCCTTGCGTTACCTAGCGAGCGAGGTGGGACTCTCCCCAAGCGTTAACTTTGGGTATGCCCTACCCTAGTTGCATTGCTGCAAGTCCTGTTTAGTTTGAAACAAATAGTTCAAAAATCTGAGTCGTCACGCTCGGTATAAATCTTTTACCTACTGCTAGGAGGAAAACGTGAACAATGCAGTAGAACCGCATAGATTTAATTGTCAAGGTTCAGGTGTCTTTCGACGACAAGGTTTTTTAAGTGGTTGATTACCTTTCCACCATCATTAGTATAGTGTATTGGTACACTAATTAATTGAAAGCCGTCGGAGAACGACGGGGCTTTAAACCCAATTTTTCGGTAAATGAATAACTCAAGGAGAGTTTGTTGTCTATTGGGCTTCAAAGATACTTTTCCAAAGTGGTAGCTAAAGTGGTTTTAGGTACAGCACCGACAACCATATCTACCTTGTCTCCATCTTTGAAAATCATTAATGTAGGAATACTGCGAATACCGTACTGACTAGCAATATTCGGATTTTCATCAGTATTGACTTTCACAACCTTAATTTGTCCTTCGTACTGCTCGGCAATTTCTTCGACAACAGGAGCTACCATACGACATGGACCACACCAAGGGGCCCAAAAATCAACTAATACGGGAACTTCACTTTCGAGGACATCTACCTTAAAACTTGCATCTGTAACGTTTGTCGCTGCTGACATACCTAAAAACCTTTACATGAGATATTTCTGAGCTTGGTGAAAATTCTACCATAGCAAAAACATCCTCTTAGAGATAAAGGATATACATTTGCAAAAAAACTAGAAAACTAATGCAGACCATAAGGAACCGCCCGAACATTAGTCCGGGCGGAGTGTGGTGTGAGGAGTGAACGGAAACATTTGTCTCCGCCACCTCTATTGTAGGCTAGATATGTGATTTTTCCAGTCATTCTCAAAGTTGTTGTTAGTAGGGGCGAAGCATTTGGAAGATAAATTATCGGTCATTGCCAAAAATAGTTCTCCAAATGCTTCGCCCGTACAGTTGTTAGTTGTTAGTAGGGGCGAAGCATTTGGAAGATAAATTATCGGTCATTGCCAAAAATAGTTCTCCAAATGCTTCGCCCGTACAGTTGTTAGTTGTTAGTAGGGGCGAAGCATTTGGAAGATAAATTATCGGTCATTGCCAAAAATAGTTCTCCAAATGCTTCGCCCGTACAGTTGTCAGTTGTTAGTAGGGGCGAAGCATTTGGAAGATAAATTATCGGTCATTGCCAAAAATAGTTCTCCAAATGCTTCGCCCGTACAGTTGTCCGTTGTCCGTTGTGATGACCCACTGACCACTGACCACTCGACCACTGACCACTGACACGAATGAGTTATTTACCCATACCTAACTGTTGGGCTTTTTGGTAAACCTTACCTTCGGTCAGTAGAGAAGGAGCAATGACAACTTCAACTTGCTGCATTTCCTTAATGTTTTTAGCGCCTAAAGTTCCCATACTGGTCTTTAAAGCTCCTAAAAGATTATGAGTACCATCATCCAAGCCGGCTGGACCTGTGAGTATTTGTTCTAGAGTTCCAGTTGTACCTACGCGAATCCGAGTCCCTCGCGGTAATATCGGGCTGGGAGTTGCCATACCCCAGTGATAACCACGCCCAGGGGCTTGGGCGGCTCTGGCAAATGGAGAGCCAATCATCACAGCGTCAGCACCACAGGCGATACATTTACAGATGTCTCCCCCGGTGATTAAACCACCGTCAGCGATGATAGGGATATATTTCCCAGTTTCCCGATAATAATCGTCTCTAGCGGCCGTACAATCAGCGATCGCAGTGGCTTGAGGTACGCCCACGCCCAACACTCCACGAGAAGTACAAGCAGCACCGGGTCCAATACCTACCAATACCGCTGCTGCACCAGCTTTCATCAACTCTAAGGTGACTTGATATGTAACGCAATTTCCTAATGCCACAGGGATGGGCATAGAACGACAAAACTCCGCTAAATCAAGGGGAGTGATAGATTCTGGCGATAGGTGATTAGTAGAAACTACTGTAGCTTGGATAAAAAATAAATCTGCTCCAGCTTTAGCTACAATTTCACCATATTTGCTTGCCCCGGCTGGAGTTGTGCTAACTGCCGCAATACCGCCTTGTTGTTTAATTTCCTGAATACGTTTTTCAATTAATTCCGGCTTTATTGGTTCAGCATACAATTCTTGCATCAGACTGACAAATTCTTCTTTGCCGACGGAGGCAATCCGATCTAAAATCGGTTCGGGGTCAGCATAGCGAGTTTGGATACCCTCTAAATTAATTACTCCCAATGCCCCCAATTGGGACAAGCGAACAGCCGTTTTTACATCAACGACACCATCCATTGCACTGGCAATAATGGGGATTTCTCGCTCAATATTGCCAATTGTCCACTTGGTATCAGTTAAACTCGGATCGAGAGTTCTGTTACCAGGGACTAAAGCAATTTCATCAATTCCATAGGCTCGACGCGCCACTTTTCCCCGCCCAAGTTGAATTTCCACGCTTTAACTTCTCTCAAAACTGTTTAAGCTAGGGTATCAAATTGTGGTGATATTGGGAATTGGGAACAATTGAAAATTTTTGATTTTTCATTCTGTTCTCATGTATTAGGGTTTATTTTTATTAGCATAATTAGCACCTGTATAACCTGTGGCTACCCAAATAACTGCCCTAGCACCATCCCTAAGAGATTTTTCAATCGGTTCTGGTGAATTTGCGGAAGGAACTGATAGGGGTTTAAAATTCATGCCTCGACTACCTAAAACAATTTCACCAACGATGCAAGCACGACGCATATGAAAGTCAGATGTAATTAAATAAACACTTTTGATGCCACGAGATTGTAATTCATCCACTGTAGTAGTAAAATTAGTAACCGTGTCTACAGCTTCATAGTCCAAGTTTAAACGCCGGGGATCAATTCCTGCATTAGCAAATATTTTTTTAGTATGCTGAGGTGGACTGCCCCCAGAAATCCAAATGGGTATATTGGGATATTGGTGGGCTAATTTGGCTGTAAACTTTTCTCTTTCTAGTAAGCGGGTAGAACCGCCTAAAACTAATATTGCTTGTGGTTGTACAAATTGGTTTTGTACTGCCTTGCACCCCCACCAGATGAATAAGGGGAGGAGACAAGCCATAACCCTCACAGATTTCCCTGTCAAAAGTAGCTTATTCAAGGCTCTATAGGTATGTCTATTCGGACTAGAGTTTTCTTTAAAAATCAGCACAATAACGCACAGGGATGATGGTTAGTATAAGTTTTTGCGAACTATATCTAGAAAAAAGTTGGTAACGTTGCAATCATTGAATCTACATTGCTGTAATTTCTGCCATATCCTAAACTATCTGAGAAAATTAATCAAAGGTGTCTCACCACTCATTGACAACATAATTTTTAGATTTACTATAAGACCTAACACGCCTAAGAATTTTAATTAGTGTAACTGCTTGCTATATGTGACAATGATTTATTTGTTTTCACAAGCATAATTTTCAATTCTTAATGAATACAATTAGGAAAGAATACATAAATCTTTATATTTACCTTCGAGGCGATCGCTTTTGCTAGTAATATTAAGGAATATGAATTAAATAAAGTGCAAAAGTAGGGTGTGTTAGCGACAGCGTAACGCACCATTTCAGGTTAAGTCAGAATTGCAGGTTATTAAATTTGCGTTCCTAAGGGACTTCCAGGAAATAAATTATCCCAATAAATAAATGAACAAACGAACCACAGAGGCACAGAGAACACAGAGAGAGAAGAAATAGGGAGGGTTTTTGCGTTAGTTTTGGGACATTTTTTTATTTGGAAGTCTCTAAGTGGCTAGTACCGCAGGGCGGAAGTCAAAAGTCAAAAGTCAAAAGTCAAAACTAATATACAGTAAGCTTTTTGGCGATTGAATATGGTTGCTTTATTTACGCCGTGATGTACTAGTTAGAGACTTCCAAGAAATAAATTATCCTAAGAAACGAACCACAGAGGCACAGAGTACACAGAGAGAGAATTTCTGCATCAGTTTTGGGACATTTTTTTATTTGGAAGTCTCTTAGGTAAATTGTCAGAAATGGCTATAGCTTGCGTGACGACGCAGGAGTTATACGCCACGCTGCGCTATCAGGATGTACAGGATTAAAGGATGAACAGGATCAAAACAGAAATTTTATGAGCCATTGGCGGAAATTATCATGATAGAATTTGTAGGTGGTTGAGTCAAAAATAGTTTCTATTTGCAAGAACTCTAACCAATTTTCTAATAATTCTTCAATATCATATTCATCAGTATTTAGGAAATTGGCAATATCTGTAACTGATATGGGTTGTGTTGTCTGGGATAAAACTTGCAACACTGCTAGGGGAAAATCTTGATGTTGAGAACCCAGCATTTTTTCTAAATGTTGTTGGTAATAGGTTTCTAATGGTGGTGGAAATGATGTTCCTATTTGGGAAGGTTGGGGATAAAAATTATTAGTAATAGCAGCTAAAATTTGACTAACATACATAAAATTATTTTCGCTGCGGTTGGTTAAGTTAGTTATAAATTCTGCTTCATTTATTTGGTGGCTATTTAACCAGGATTTGATTGACCTCTCCCCCAACCCCTCTCCTGCGAGGAGAGGGGAGTTAGACAAGTTTTTTTCCTCTATTTCTGTAATAGGAGAAGGGGAGTTAGAAGCATCTTGTTCCCCCATTCCCTCGTAGGGAAGGGGGGTGAGGGGGGTTAGGTTTCTCCTAATATAATTTTGAATATCCTGTTTATTTTCCTGTGGATAATCTTCTAAATGCAAACTTTGCACCGGTGCTTCAATTAATAAACCGGAATTACTGGATAAAAACGGACGACGGGTAAGGAGAAAATAAATCCCTTGGGGAATGTAGCGGGGAAGATAAAAAATATTTGTTCCTGGTGGTTGTAATTGGGAATTAATGCAATTTAAACTATCAATAGCAATAATTAATTTTTGATTGGGTTGCAAATTGTCGCTGATTTGTTGGAGAAGTAAGGATAAAAACCAACTTCCCTCTGTTGCGTTGTCGGGTAAATTTGGCAGAGATATTTGATCAAATGTGGCGATAATTTGAAAACATATATATTTGAGAAATTCTTCAGCCTGATTTTTCCCCTCTAACTCCGCATTGTAATAAATTACCTGGCGATTTTCTGGGGGATTGTTTTGATTAATATATTGAGCAATAATTGCACTTTTACCGCTACCGGGTAGACCGATAATTGTGAAATAACCCCGGTTGTAGCGATTGAGAAAATTATTAATAGCAGTAAACACGAAATCACGACCCAGAAAATTCGCGCTTTTTTGGTGAATTATTGCTGCAAATTCTTGGTGATTAACTATGGAATTATTCATAGTTGGTGGTCTGGGTGTGGAGTTCATAATTTCATTCTCCCTGATTTTCCAACTTTAAAAAATGCACCCTTCCCGCAGCGTCACCCGCAACAATTGTTAACCCATCTGGTGTAACTGCACAGGAATAAAATGGACTATCACCAATAAAAGTAGCTATTTCCTCCCCTGTCTCTAAATTCCACACCTTCACAGTATTGTCATAAGAACCAGAAATCACCCATTTTTCGTCTGCTGTCACTGCTACTGCGTGTACCGAATCACTATGACCTGAGAGAGTGAACTGTTCCTCCCCAGTCTCTAAATTCCACACCTTCACAGTATTGTCATAAGAACCAGAAATCACCCGTTTTCCGTCTGCTGTCACTGCTACTGCTCGTACATAACTACTATGACCTGAGAGAGTGGACTGTTCCTCCCCTGTCTCTAAATTCCACACCTTCA
>NZ_VILA01000023.1:24060-45358 GCF_009712025.1 Dolichospermum sp. UHCC 0406 | reverse complement strand
ACAGTATTGTCCCAAGAACCAGAAATCACCCGTTTTCCGTCTGCTGTCACTGCTACTGCTTCTACATAACCACTATGACCTGAGAGAGTGAACTGTTCCTCCCCTGTCTCTAAATTCCACACCTTCACAGTATTGTCATTTGAACCAGAAATCATCCGTTTTCCGTCTGCTGTCACTGCGACTGCTTGTACCAAACTACTATGACCTGAGAGAGTGAACTGTTCCTCCCCTGTCTCTAAATTCCACACCTTCACAGTATTGTCCCAAGAACCAGAAATCAACCGTTTTCCGTCTGCTGTCACTGCTACTGCATATACCGAACTACTATGACCTGAGAGGGTGCGGAGTAACCTTCCTCCTGCTTGGGTGAGACTGGGGGTGAGGGGACGCAACCAAGGGTGAGGTTGAGTTTTTTGTGCTTGGGTTAATAGGGTTTGCATTGCTGGGGTCTTAATGGTTTGTAACCTTCCCCATAATTGACTTACTAATTGTTGTTGATCCTGGGTGAGAATATGTGCAGACAGTCGCAAAGCACTTTGAATATATTTTAAGGTTTTGCTTTGGTCTGGGTGGGTTGCGGTTTGGGTAGCATCTAATAAATCATAATCTTCAATTAATGCTTGGATACCAAATTCAGGATGATTGATTTTTTTAGATATGAATTGATAATCTGTGAGGGTTTGGAAATATTTGGTTAAATTTTCAGGTTTACCAGAATTAACCAAACTATAAGGATATCTACCCAAACGAATTTTTTGTTTCTGGGATTTTTTGGTAGAGGATTGTTTATCCATTTGTTTCATTTTCATCCTCATCATCCTGTTTCAAATAATCAGCAATGCGCTGATTTACTTCTTCAAATAATCTGCGAGTTGGTTTAAATTCTTTTTTGGCTTTCAAGAAGTCTAAAAAACTAGCATGATAGATGCTGTAACAGATATCTTCATCTATGGTTTGCGGTTTCAAATATTCAATCCATTCATTTAAAATATTCTGCACATTACATTCATCTTCATTAACGATCTCAAAAAGCATCTCACCGGATATTGGTGTACCAATTTCCACTAAAATAAACAGAATCATTACCCTCATTTTTTCAGATGAATCATTCATTTTCATCCGTTCCCAATGAGTTTGATAATAATTCTGTAAACCTTGGGGTAATTGGGTTAAATTCAAATCATCATATTTACCCTCTGCTATTGCTGGTAAGACATAGCGCAGGTACATAAAATTATTTTCGCTCTTGGTTGCTAATTCATTTACAAAAGCGTTATCGGTGATATTTTTAGTTTTTATCCAAGTTTGTAATCCGTCTTGGTGTTCTGGATCATTTTTTAAACGGAAGCGAATATACTCTTGAATATCATGCTGATTTTCTTTGTCATATTGACTATCAGTTAAATCTAAAGATTCTTTTTTCAATCCTTCAGCATAGAGTCGTTCTTTAGTTGGTTCATAACGTCGTCTAGTCAGGAAGAAATAAACATTATCTGGCAGGGTTTTTGGTAAATATAAAATATTTTCTCCTCCTGGTTCTTGCTTGACTTCATCCAGTGCATCAACGACAATGATTAATTTTTCATTGGTGGTGATTTTTTCAGTAACTTTTCCCAGTAATGTTGATAAATCATCTTTGTCAACATTTGTTAATTGATAGCGGTTAATCAGTTGTTGACGAATACTTTCCAGAAATAATTCAGGACTATTACGATTTTCTTGTAAGTTGTTGAAATAACAAATTGTTTTATGGTCAAAAACATATTTTGCAGTAATGGTACTTTTGCCCACTCCCGCATCACCGATAACTGTAAAATAGCCTTTTTTATTGGTGTTGATGAACTTTTCAAAGGCAGCAAATACAAATTTGCGACCGCAGAAGGATTCGATTTTTTCGGTAATTAATGATTGAAATTCTGGTGGATATGTAAATGAATCTGTGTTTTTGTTTTGATTACGAAGTAATTCGTCTAACTTTTGACTGATTTCCTCAATTTTTTGAATACTGTATGATTCTAATGGCTTACCACTTTTTTTTACTAATTCTATAAAAATATCTTTAAATTTCTCTAACTCTTGATTCCAGTCAATATTTAATTCTTGTATTTTCTGTCGTAGAGTATTCCAATCTTGTTCTTCCCACACAACACAAGCATCTATTTCTCCTTTAACAATTTCATAATTTTGTGTGTGAAAACTCTTGTCGAAAGCTTTTTTAATTACATCTTTTAGAAAAAGTTCTGCTAGTATGTCTGAGTCATTCCATTGATCTTCAGTTTTAGATTGGTCATATTTAATAACAGCACAAGCATAAATAATATCAAAATTCTGTTGTGGATGTTCTGTTTGATCAAAGTTAAAATCCTTTAACATCCTGATAATAGCAGGATTGCTTCTAATCTTATTAACAGCAATAGGAGCAGCAGCGCCAAAAATACGAGCAATTGCGGTCACAAAAGGTTGACTAGGGTTAAAGTTCATACTATTTCTTTAATCTATATTCAACTAGACATGATTATACTTTATCATCCTGTAAACATTACCCTTTATTTTTAAACATTTATTAAGTATTTATCAAGATCCTTCATGCAAAATTGGTAAGGGTTTAGCATTGCTAAACCCCTACGACAACACAATATTTTTTATCTCGTATATCTCGTTCCCAGGTCTCTGACTGGGAATGAATAAGATAAGGCTCTGCCTTCAATGAGATAAGATGGAGGCAGAGCCTCATCAACTGCATTCCTAGTCAGAGACTAGGAACGAGATAAAGATTTATTATTTTCAGTTATTATTTGGTATATACCCTATAGAATTATGTGTTCCCCGCACTGTTATGGAAAATCAACTGGGATTTTTGCTGAAGCTGCTATTATTTTCGACTTTGCTATCAGTATTAATTAAATATGCTTGTCCGTTTTTAGGGATTCCAGCAACGGTGACAAATGTGCTGATTATGATTTTATCACCAACTATAATTATGGCCACTGTTCTCCTGTGGCGAATACCAAGACAAAAGCAAAATTAATCAAAAAAATATAGGTAATGTTGCTAAAATCAGCTAATCTAACTGCATTGTCATCAAAAAGCATTTTACCAAGCTGGGAGTCTTGCTTGTGAATCTTGGTCAATGGATAGGCTTAATTGCTTTAGTTATATCTTTATATATATTGTGGCAACTTAGGGACGTTCTGCTACTAATATTTGCTGCTGTTGTTTTAGCGACGACTTTAAATCGTCTCGCGCGACGCTTTCAAAGTTTAGGAATAAAACGAGGATTATCAGTTTTATTAGCTGTAGGGATTTTCTTTGCGGGTGTTGTCTGTTTTTTCTGGTTAATTGTCCCACCTTTTGTCCAGCAATTTCATGAACTTACTTATCGAGTTCCCCAAGGATTTGGGCGTTTTAATAGTTGGATTGATGTCCAAAGAACTCATATTCCTGCACAATTATTACCTTATATACCGGATCTGAATAGTTTAATTGAACAAGCTCAACCACTATTTAATCGCCTATTAGGTAATTCTTTTGCTTTTGTTTCTGGATCTTTAGAAGTTGTTCTCAAAATTTTATTAGTCCTGGTGTTAACAGGAATGTTTTTAGTTAATCCTGATGCTTATCAAAAAGTATTTGTTCGCATATTTCCCTCTTTTTATCGGCGACGGGTGGTGGGAATTGTAGAACAGTGCGAAGTTTCTTTAGAGGGATGGGTGACTGGTGCTTCTATTGGTGTTTTTGTAGTTGGGTTGATGAGTTTGGTGGGTTTATCAATTTTAAGGGTGAAGGCTGCATTGGCTTTGGGTGTGTTAGCCGGATTTATGAATTTAATTCCTAATTTGGGTCCGACTATGAGTGTAGTACCGGCAATGGCGATCGCTCTTTTAGATAATCCCTGGAAAGCTGTTGCTGTTTTTGTTCTCTACTTTTTTATTCAACAGGCTGAGAGCAATTTTATCACACCTGTAGTTATGGCACATCAAGTATCTTTACTACCAGCAGTTACTTTAATTTCTCAGTTATTTTTTGTGACATTTTTTGGATTTTTAGGATTATTTTTAGCACTTCCTTTAACGGTTGTTGTCAGAATTTGGGTGCAAGAAATATTGGTTAAAGACGTGTTAGATAAATGGGGTAATTATGCAGAAGATAATACCGAATTAGTGATAGTGGAGAAGTATTCAGATATCAATGATGAAGTGGAATAGTTTAGGAGGGTACTTTTGTATAAATAAATTCATAAATACAGTTACTTCTGATCAGATTTTCAATTTTTGAATATTTTATACTTATTAAAAGTATAAATAAAATTATAATTGTAGTATTATAAACTTCATTTTTTCTCAGAAATAGCTTAAAAAACACCCTCTAAGGAATGATTTATTTTTTAATTTTAATTTCATCTATATTTGTGCTGTTAATTACGACATCAATTATTTTTCAGATATAAAATGTGTTTCTACGCAATTTGTAGGCACATACAGCGGTTTCCGCTCTTATGAGGTACAAAGTTGAATCATGAAACTCTTGTAGTGCGGGCATCTTGCCCGCTAGATATGTACCTCATAACACCGGGAAGTGCTGTATATTTTTAATGATTGTGTAGCTACCGTTTCAAAAGTAACTCTCAAAAGTATTTTTTACCATTTTAGGTATTGATAATGACTTACAACTCAGAGGAAATGCAGCAGATTCTTGAAGTAGCTTTTAGACGAAAGCAACAGGGAGAATATACAAGAGAACAAATTATAGAAATAGCCTCAGAATTAGGTGTTTCTTCAGAGTCGCTACAAGCTGCGGAACAAGAATGGTTAAAAAATAATATAGAAGTGAAACAAGAGCAAATGTCTAATAGTCAACAACGGAAAGGATTCAAATCACACCTATTTGCTTTTCTGGCAATTAATGGTTTTTTGGTGCTGTTAAATCTGGTGGTAAGTCCTGGATATTTTTGGGCAATTTATCCCATATTAGGATGGGGATTAGGTTTATTATTGCATGGAATCAAGGTTTATATCAGTAATACCTAAAAGAGATCCCCGAATTCTTGAAGAATTCGGGGATCTTATCCCCTTTTAATTTAAGATTTACTACAGCGTCTTTTTGGGCTTGATAATTACTCAACTATATTCACTATTTCAGAATTAGCTAATGTTGGTGCGGTGAAAATTTGCGAATACAAATTTGTAGGTTGTTGACGAGCAACAATTGGTAAGACTTGACGAGCATGAGCCGCAACTTCCACTGTTTTCACATCATAAGCTTGTGTGATCATCTTAGGATAAAAACCAATACCAATGATGGGAATTAACAAGCAAGCGGTGATAAACAATTCACGAGGCTTAATATCAAGAACTACAGCATCTAAATGTAGGTCTTGATGTTGATTACCGTAGAAAACTTGACGCAACATGGAAAGTAAATAAATGGGTGTCAAAATCACGCCAACTGCTGATAGAAAGATGACTACAATTTTGAAGCTGGAACTGTAAACATCGCTAGTAGCAAAACCTAAGAACACCATCAATTCACCGACAAAACCACTCATACCGGGTAAAGCCAGAGAAGCCATTGAACCTATAGTAAAGAGAGCGAAAGTTCTGGGCATTACTTTAGCTATACCGCCCATTTTATCCATTACTAAGGTGTGGGTACGTTCGTAAGTTACACCAGAAAGGAAGAATAAACTAGCAGCAATTAAACCGTGAGAAACCATTTGTAATACAGCACCGCTAATCCCGATTTCTGTATAAGATGCAATGCCAATTAACACAAACCCCATGTGGGCAATTGAAGAGTAGGCCAAACGGCGTTTGAGATTGGTTTGAGCAAAGGCACAACAAGCGCCGTAAACAATATTAACTACACCTAAAATCGCTAAAACTGGCGCAAAGGTAACATGAGCATCAGTTAACATCTCTACGTTGAAGCGAATTAGGGCATAACCACCCATCTTTAACAAGACACCGGCTAAAATCATTGAACCGGGTGCAGATGCTTCACCATGAGCATCAGGCAACCATGTATGTAACGGGAAAATTGGTAGTTTGACACCGTAAGCGATTAAGAAACCTGCATATAGTGCTAGTTCTAAAGCTTTGGGATATTCTTTCATTCCCAATTCGGTCATGTTGAAGGTGAAGTTATCACCATAGAAAGCCATTGTAAAACCAGCTACCAGTATAAATATAGAGGCTGCGGCGGTATAGATAATAAATTTAGTAGCTGCGTAACGGCGGTTTGCGCCTCCCCAGATGGCAATTAGTAAGTAAACGGGTACTAACTCTACTTCCCACATCAAGAAGAACATTAACAAGTCTTGGGAGAGGAATACACCTAACTGAGCGCTGTACATAATCAACATCAACGCATAAAATAAACGCGGCTTGGTGGTTACTTTCCAAGCCGCGAATACTGCGAGTGTGTTAATGAAGCCAGTTAGAAGTATCAGGGGCATTGATAAACCATCAATGCCTAGCGACCAGTTCAAGCCAAGTTGGGGTATCCAAGGATAGCTTTCTGTCATTTGCAGGGCTGAACTTTGAAAGTCGTAACTCTGCCACAGAGCAAAAGTCATGAATGCAAAGTCTAATAGTGCCACTCCCAAGCCGTACCAGCGGACGGTTTTACCCTCTTTATCGGGAATGATGGGAATTGCGAGGGCTGCCACTAAAGGCAGGAAGATTATGGCTGATAACCAAGGAATTTCTATGGCATTCATCACTGTTGACAATATGTTTTTGGTTTTGCTTTTGTTTACATTATATTAAGGAATCGTTACGTCTGTAAACGATTTCTTATGAAGATTTCCAATTTGGAGGACAGATAGTCATAAATACTTACTAAATTATGCCGCGAGTCCATTCTAAATGTAAATTTTTGCAACGTCAACAAAAAAACAGCGACTAATATCGCTGTCTTTAGTTATAGTGAACAGCTTGAGGATAAATTAAATTTTTATCAAAGTTATCTCTGTTTCTTAGACAATACGGTTGACAATCATCCACACTTCTCCATCTGATCTTACGAAAGGGACAGAAATGGTCTTAAAGCCTGTAATGAAAGGTTTGTAGTAAACTTGCCAATACATGGGACTAAGTTCATCAGCACAGGTTTTGAGGAGTTTAATTTCCTTTGCTAGTTCCCAAGCTAGTTCATTAACTCGTTCAGCATGAATTTGAGCAATTTTTTTGGCTTCTTCTAGCTGTTCTTGCTGTTGGGATATGCGAATAGACATAGGTAAATATCTATTGAGATGGGCTTTCTTTTGTTGTATTTGCTTTTCTAGGTAATATAAGGCATCGTCTATGCCTTTAAGTTCGGCGGACAATTGAACGTTTTCCCTAGCTTGACGACGGTAAGCTTCCACTATGGCTAGGGGTGAATCATTTTCCGGCGTTACATGATGATTAGTCAGTGCAGCGCGTTCTTGTTGGAGTGCTTGAATTTGAGATTTCAGTGCTGCTATTTCTGACTGGATTTTTTCCATATCCATATATATATGATGATTGGGGGTAAGTGAAAAAGCTGTTACTTCTTCTGGGCGATCGCTTGACAATCAAAATAGTCACGGCAAGAACAGCACTCTGCTTGCAGCAGTGCTACGCGATCGCATTAAGTTGTTGGCTGAATTTGTTTGTTAGCTTTTGATATTTCTTGCTTCTCAATTTCATGTAACTTTTTGCCGGAAGAATCCATTCCTTCAATCCGTTTGCACTACGCCCCATTATTACATTTGCTGCTGCTGATGGGCTACTAAACAACCAATCGGATTTAAAAACAAGTTTGTCATCTACTTGAACAATAATTTCATTCTTGATAAGTTCATTCCTTAGTTTGTCAAGTCCTCTTTCACGATAAGACTCTACCGTTTCAGTCGCAATCTCAGAGTTACGAAAAACAACAAATCCATCTGATGTTCTTTTACCTTTTGCGTTAGCACCACTAGCTGCATTTATGTATAGGTTCTCATCATCATTGTTATTGACTGGCTCTTGCTTTATAAGAGGATCAAAAACTTTAAAGCCCATCGTATTTATGAGAATTTTGATATACTCAATAAACTCTTCCATTTCTGCTTTGTCAGATTCAGAAATAGAACTTTTTGTTGGAGTATTGCTGTTTTGTACATCATATCTAGATGCCATATTCGCCATTTCAAACAATCTGGACTCCAGGTATTTTATATGTGCTTTATTAAGGTTATCATCCTTACTAATAAATACGACTGCTTCATTCCAAAATTCTTTTTTTGATACATGGTCAACAAGTCTAGAATAAGCATTTTCAGCCTCACCAATGTATACTTTAGCCTTATCAGTCAATGTCTCAGGTTTTCCAAACAATAAGTAAACTGTAGTGCTTCTAAGGTCTTCTCTGTCAGAGCAATCTTTTACTTTGCCTCTAGGAATTCTGTAAGCTTTTCCTGTCCAATTAGATAGTTCACAGGCTATTCTTCCATCTGGATCTGAATCCATCAAGAAAAGTTTTATTGTTTTTCCATATTTACTTGTATACATAAGATTTACTCGAAAAAGCTAAACAGTTGAATTAAGCGATAAGCGATTCTTACGAAGTGCTGGCACTATTGCATCTAATAATATCACGGTTTTATCCGCTCTAATGATATTTTATACATTAATTACTTGTCAATTAGTTGTGTGTGACAATCGCTTCACACTCCATAGACATCACACAAACAATGACTTAATCAATTAGGTAAATAATGAATATCAAGAACTTCCTCCAAAGAATAAGGACATTCTGCGGGAAAATTTACAGTAAAACCTGTTTTTTCTTGAACATAACCCAAAGCGTCCTCATAAATAGTTGTAAAAATAGAATTCAAATAATTATATAAATTAGATGTTAATCTATCTTTTAACTGTACTCGAAAACTTCTAATTTCTGAACGCCAATAATTTTTATTTCTGTCATATTCTTGTGTCCAAAACTGCAATAATAAAAGATGTCTAATTACTTGTTCTAGTAGGCTTTTAACTTGATGCTTATCTCTTTTTGCCAATGATTCCAACTCCTCAATTAAATTTTCTAAATCTAACTCATCAAAACGACTTTGTTTTAATAATTTAATAGTTTCTAATAACCATAAATGGTCATCTATTTCATAGATCTGCTGCAAATTAGTAATAACTGTCATAACTTCACCTTTTGTTATTTATAAATTACACATACAATCAATATATATTGTAAGGTGCATCGGACTCGATAATTTAATGTTAATCAACAAAATGAAATGTTTAAAGTAGGGGAACACTTCTGTTCCCTTCCCATGACTTAAGTCACACTACGTTATCACCGATACGTTCTCAACTCAAATAGGATTGCTATAGATGTTTGGTGTTGCTGCATTTGTAATTATCTATTACAAAATAACCGCCCCTTGCCGATCCAGGGTAAGCGATCGCACAACTGAGTTCAGACCCATTGCAGTCCAGGCATTTGCCATTGCTGTTTCTACGGATTTGGCATAACTTATATCTACTAAAGCCAAAAGTGTGGGGCCTGCACCACTAATTACCATGCCATAAGCACCAGCAGCCACAGCAGCCGCATTCACAGTATCATAACCAGGAATTAAAGCTTGGCGATAAGGTTGATGTAATTTATCTTGCAAGGCGGCTATTAACCATTCTTCTCGATTAGTTGCTAAACCGCGCAACAATAAACCCAAATGAGAAATATTGAAAATTGCATCAGCACGACTGACTTCTGTGGGGACAACTTTTCGCGCTTCTGAGGTTGATAACTCAAAATCAGGAATTGCTACGACTGCAACTATATCTCGATGCCAGAGAATATCACAAATTTCCCAACCTTTTTTGCTGGTAGCAGCCAGACGACAACCACCTAATAACGCTGGTACTACATTATCAGGATGTCCTTCCATGGCGATCGCTAATTCCATCATCTGTAACTCAGACAACGGTGAACCAGCCAACTCATTGGCAGCAACTAACCCCCCGACAATAGCAGTCGCGGAACTACCCAAACCTCGCGCTAAAGGTACACCCAACTTAATTTCTATTTTCACCGCTGGTGGTGTTTTTTCTATATGTTTATATAAATTTATAAACGCCTGATACAAAAGATTAGTCTCATCAGTTTGTACCTTTGCTGCTTCTAAACCAGAAACTTGAATAATTAACTCACCTGCATCAACAATAGTAAACTTAAATTCGTTATACAGCTTTAAAGCTGCACCTATACAATCAAACCCTGGACCCAAATTCGCCGTCGTCGCGGGAACTTTAACAGTAATGCTAGAAACTACAGACATTGAAGTTAATTTAAAATTCCAATATGAACTACCCCATTTTACTTCCTTATACCAAATTAAGATATGGAATAAGATATCAAGAATTATTAAACGCAGATGAACGCAAATAAACGCAGATAAATTCGGATGAATTGATGGATTGGATGATTCTGTGCAGCTTCACATAAAAATCACAATAACCTAAAGTCTTTGTCTAATTTTCATAAAAGCCGCACCCGTCACTAAAGCCGCAAATTGTCCCCAATAACTCACACTAGAGAAGGAACTACCACCCGTCATATTTAAACTCCCTATGCCATAAAATGACTGCTGGATAAACCACCAAAATAAATATAAAATAGCTGGAACTTCCACAGGGATATACAAAACCAATAAAGTCAAAACCGAATATATTTTTGCCTGGGGAAACTTGATCAGATATGCACCTAAAATAGATGCAATAGCTCCATTAGCACCGATAATTGGTATTGTTAAATCGGAGGATAAAATAATTTGGACTATACCAGAAAAAAAGCCAGCAGTTAAATAAAGTAGTAAATATTGTTTATGTCCTAAAATACTTTCCACCGTTTTTCCAAATACCCACAGAAACAGCATATTTCCTAAGATTTGGCTAAAACTGCCATGGAGAAACAGGGATACAGGTAAAGAAAGTAGCCGCCAAAATACAATTACCCAAGCCGCAGAATTGTAAAAAAAAGCGTTAGCAATCGAGATATTTATTTGAGATGGAATAATTCCCCAATTATTAATTAAATTTCCTAATTCATTACTCCACTCTAATTTTATTTCCCAGAGAAATATGACTACATTAATGCCAATCAACCAATAATTAATAATAGGCTTTTGCCAACTGCGAATATTATCATCTATAGGAATCATCTTAATTTTAACATTTGAATTACTAATTTTTAACTACTAATTAATATTTTTTTCCATCTCCTCATTTTTGTGTGGCAAGATTATCATAATGTAACACAATATTCAAATAGGCTCAGGAAATGCTAGGAAACACCCTTGTAGGCAGATACCAAATCACCAATTACCTGGGAGGTGGCGGATTTGGTGAAACTTATGTTGCTAATGATACTCAATTGCCAGGCTCACCCCAGTGTGTAGTCAAGAAACTCAAACCTCAATCTACTGATATTACCACTTTAGAAATAGCTCGGAGGTTATTTGACACAGAAGCCCAAGTTTTATATAAATTAGGAAATCATGATCGCATTCCGCAACTTTTAGCCTACTTTGAAGAAAATGCCGAATTTTATCTGGTTCAGGAACTAATTATTGGTAATGATCTCAGTCAAGAATTAAAATCTGGTGTCATCTTTACTCAAAATCAGGTAATGTCTTTATTACAAGAAATTTTAGAAATTTTGGACTTTGTCCATCAACAAAAGGTAATTCATCGTGATGTCAATCCTCGGAATATTCTCAGACGAGAACAAGATAATAAATTAATTTTAATTGATTTTGGTGCAGTCAAACAAATTACGACAAAATTAGTAAATTCTCCAGACATTACCAAATCTACTGTTGCTATTGGTACACCCGGTTATACTCCTGGAGAACAAGCACAAGGAACACCAAAATTTAGCAGTGATATCTATGCTTTGGGAATTATTGCTATTCAAGCTTTAACAGGATTATCACCAGATCAATTAGAGAAAGATGTTGAAACTAATGAAATTATTTGGCAAAATTTCGCCACTGTATCTCCAGAATTTGCCCAATTTTTAAATCAAATGATCTGTTATGATTTTCGCCAACGTTATGCTTCAGCAACAATAGCATTACAAGCTTTGCAAGAATTAAATAAAAATACATCGGGAACAATAATTATTTCCCCTGCTACTTTACCAAATCAAGTAAAAAATCCCCAAAAGACAAAAGGGATATTTTGGAAATTGCTATTAGGAATATTTGGATTGGGTATTAGTAGTTTCGGCGCAATATTTATGCTCAATCGCCTGAATAATAAAAATGCTATAGAATTATATAATCAGGGTAATACTCTCATTCAATTACAACGCTATCAAGAAGCTTTAGCAACTTACGAAAAAGCCATAGATATCAAACCTGATTATCCTCAAGCTTTATATGGACAAGGTAAAGCATTATTTCAATTAAAGAAATATCAAGAATCTTTAATAGCTTATGATCAAGCCATTCAAATTCAACCCAATTATTTAGAAGCTTGGACTAATCGAGGTTTTGTTTTAGTCAGACTCAAACGTTATTCAGAAGCAATTGCCACTGTAGATAAAGCTTTACAACTAAAAAATGATGACCCCCAAATTTGGCAACTTAAAGGTGATATTTTTATAAAAATCAGCCAATATAATGATGCAATTAAAGCTTATGAACAAGCAATTAATTTCCAAGCTGATAATCCTGAATTATGGTACAAAAAAGGATTAGCATTCCAAAATCTTAAACAATATGAAGAAGCAATTACAGCTTATAAAAAAACTGTAGAATTAAAACCTGATCATGAATCAGCTTGGTACAATTTAGGTAATTGCTTGGTTAATTTAAATCGTTATGAATTTGCTTTACAAGCTTATGATCAAGCCGTGCAGTATAATCAAAATAACTCCGCAGCTTGGTTATCAAGAAGTAATATATTAATGACATTACGCAGATACTCAGAAGCAATTGATTCCTTTACCCAAGTAATTAAAACCAATCCTCAACAATATCAAGCTTGGTATAATCGAGGTTGGGCATTACATCAAGTTAAACGCTATGGAGAAGCAATAGAATCTTACAAAAAAGCTATTAGTTTAAAAAGCAATGATTATTTAGTATGGTATAATTTAGGGAATACACAATATAACTTACAAAAATATCAAGAAGCGATCGCCTCCTATAATAAAGCCACCCGTTATAAACCCAATCATTATGAAAGTTGGTACAGTAAAGGCAACGCTTGGTTAAATTTGCAACAATACCAACAAGCGATCGCCTCCTACGACAAAGCCATAGAATATAAACCAGACTACCAACAAGCCATACAAGCTCGCACAAAAGCCCAAAATACTCCAAAATTCCCCATCAACTTCTGATCCCTGATTTCGGATAAAATGATTCCATTCCGAAAACTCCTTCTCTTTGCGCCTCTGCGTGTTAGCGAAGCGGGGCGAAGCCTGAAAAAAATTATCTTAATTAATCAGCAACACCACTTATGGACGTATTAGAACTAAAACGCGAAATCGAAACATTGTCTAGCCGCCTGGGTAAAACCCAGGACTATCTTTGACGTACCCGCACTCAAAGCCAAAATTCACGACTTAGAACAAATATCCGCCCAAACAGAATTTTGGGAAGACCAAACCCAGGCACAAAACACCCTGCAAGAACTCAATGATCTAAAATCCCATTTAGATCAATATTACAAATGGCACGCCAACTTAGACGATACCAGAGTAGTAGTTGAGTTATTAGAACTAGAAACCGACACAGCACTATTGGAAGAAGCGGAATCTACCATTAGCAAACTCAATCATGACCTAGACCAATGGGAACTACAACAACTCCTTTCCGGCACTTACGACGATAAAGGCGCAGTCCTGACAATTAACGCCGGTGCTGGTGGCACAGACGCACAAGACTGGGCATTTATGCTCATGCGGATGTATACCCGGTGGGCAGAAGATCATAGTTATAAAGTCACCCTAGCCGAAGAATCAAAAGGTGAAGAAGCGGGAATCAAATCAGTCACCCTAGAAATCACCGGACGCTATGCCTATGGTTACTTACGTTCCGAAATGGGGACTCACCGTCTCGTGAGAATTTCCCCCTTCAACGCTAACGGCAAACGGCAAACCAGCTTTGCCGGCATCGAAGTCATGCCGCAAATAGATAACACCGTCAAATTAGACATACCAGAGAAAGATTTAGATATTAGCACCACCCGTTCTGGCGGTAAAGGTGGGCAAAACGTCAACAAAGTAGAAACCGCAGTCCGCATAGTTCACCTCCCCACCGGTCTAGCAGTCCGGTGTACAGAAGAACGTTCCCAACTACAAAACAAAGAAAAAGCGCTCGCCCGTCTCAAAGCCAAACTGTTAATCATTGCCAAAGAACAACGCGCCCAAGAAATTGCCGAAATTCGCGGTGATATGGTCGAAGCTTCCTGGGGTAATCAAATCCGTAACTATGTATTTCATCCTTACCAAATGGTGAAAGACCTGCGGACAAACATCGAAACCACAGCCATTACCGATGTCATGAATGGAGAACTTGATATGTTCATTCAGGCTTATCTCAGACAAGAAAACCAGATAGTTGACGCATAATCAAAAATGAAGGGAGAAATTTTCTCCTTTCTTCCTTTCTTCCTTTGCGTCTTTGCTCCTTTGCGTCTTTGCGCGAAACAAAATTAAGAAGTGTAACTCCCATTCCTCCACAATCGGTTACAGTGATAAAAGAAATGATAATCAATGAATTATGGACAAATCTCCTGCCACAGAACCTCAACCCAGCTATGTCAAACTCGCCATGCGAAACATGGTCAGAAAAGGCGGCACTTCCCTCAAACACTTTGCCTTAACTGCTGTAGGACTATTATCTGTCCTCGTGGGTTTAGCATATCTTACCCGCTAAGAGAGGAAAACTCGTGTCTCTACAGGTAGAGTTATATTTAGAAAATTGCTTTGATGACTCTTCCCCAATTCCTTCCGCAACTTGGGAAAATTGGTTTGAGCAATGGTTAGAAATTCTTGAAGATTATTTACCAACTGCACCTAGTTACGAAGTCAGTTTGCGGTTGACAACCGATACAGAAATTCAAACTCTCAATTGCCAATATCGTCAACAGGATAAACCCACAGATGTCTTAGCCTTTGCATCTCTAGAAGCCGATTTACCACAAAGCGAAGAAATGCTGGTTTCTATGCCTTTGTATTTAGGTGATATAATTGTCTCTATAGACACGGCACAACGTCAGGCAGAACAGCAGGAACATAGCTTATCTACAGAGTTGGCTTGGTTAACGGCGCATGGTTTACTACACTTGTTAGGTTGGGATCATCCTGACGAAGAGAGTTTGATGGAAATGTTAACCGAACAAGTTGTATTACTGAAGAAAATAGGTATTATTATTAACTTAGAGTCGTAAATGTATGGTGACAATTGCGAATTTTGGTAATAACTTTATAGTTGAGATATTTAAAATAGCCTACAATGCCCTCACAGTTGATCTAGGTGGGGGAGGTAGAGGGAGTAGGGGAGGTAGAGGGAGTAGGGGAGGTAGAGGGAGTAGGGGAGGTAGAGGGAGTAGGGAGTGAAGAGTAAAAGAGTAAAGGAGGTGAGAAAGAAGATGATTGGTAACTTAGACGAATCAAACTCAATATCAATGGTTAAATTTCATAGAGATTTGGGAATTTATCAAATTGCTTTTGAAGCAGCAATGAAAATTTTTGAGTTATCAAAAAAATTTCCTGTTGAAGAAAGATATTCTCTAACAGATCAAATTCGTCGTTCTTCTCGTTCTGTTTGTGCGAATATGGCAGAAGCTTGGCGGAAACGTCGTTATGAGGCTGCTTTTGTTGCTAAATTAAATGATTGTGAGGCTGAATCTGCTGAAACTCAAACATGGATAGAATTTACAGTTAAGTGTAATTATTTAGATATTGAAACAGGACGTAAACTTTATGGTAATTATAATCAAGTTTTATCTGGTTTAGTGACTATGATCAATAACCCATCACGCTGGTTAATGAATCATAAAAACCATAAATAAACACCGTAAATATTAATCTTCCCCAACTCCCCCACATCCCCAACTCCCCCACATCCCCCACATCCCCTACATTCTTTTGTCTATGTCCCCAAAAGTTTCGTCATCACCAACCAATAATAGCTTACCAACGCTTGTGTCCAAAGATAGGGAACTTTCCTGGCAAATTGCCTCTAATTTATTTGTTAGTTTTAAGTATGCTTGGGCTGGAATTACTTACGCTTTTCAGACTCAACGGAATTTTCGGATTCATGTAGCCGTCTGCGCTTTAGCGATTGGTTTAAGTGTATTTTTACGGTTAGAGACAGTGAAAGTATCCATAATTGCTGTTACCAGCGGTTTAGTTTTAACCTTAGAGTTAGTCAATACTGCTATTGAGTCAATTGTAGATTTAACGGTAAAACAGTCTTATCATGAGTTGGCAAAAGTTGCTAAAGACTGCGCTGCTGGTGCTGTACTTGTCTCAGCTTTAGTCGCATTATTGATTGCCTCTACACTAATATTGCCTCCTTTAGCAACATTAATTCTGTCTACTTTCTAAATGGTAGATTGTGAATAGTAGAGACGTTTTCAGGGAACATCTTTGATATTTTTAAATGAAATTAGGTAAAAATTGTGATATTAGTCATTGATAATTACGATAGCTTTACGTATAACTTAGTACAATATTTGGGAGAATTAGCAGTAGATTTCCCAGTTGCTAATGACCTGCAAGTGGTGCGAAACGATAAGATTACTATAGATGAGATTAGGACATTAAACCCCGATGCAGTGGTGATTTCACCAGGTCCTGGTCGTCCAGATGATGCGGGAGTTTCCCTGAATGCGATCGCCCAATTAGGAGATAAACTCCCAATTCTAGGCGTGTGCTTAGGACATCAAAGTATTGGTCAGGTTTTCGGAGGTAAAATTGTTTCCGCCCCAGAATTGATGCACGGAAAAACCTCTTTGGTATCGCACACAGGCATAGGAATTTTTCAAGGTTTAGAAAATCCTTTAACCGCTACCAGATATCATAGTTTAGTTATTGAGCGCGAAACTTGCCCAGAAGTATTGGAAATTACGGCTTGGGTAGAAGATGGCACAATTATGGGCGTGAGACACCGGAACTATCCTCACATTCAAGGAGTCCAATTTCATCCGGAGAGTGTCCTAACTGCTTTGGGTAAGGAATTACTGAGAAATTTTCTGCGAACTTTGTAAAGCGAGTATTTTTATGAAACGACGACAATTGATAGGCTACGCTGGGGCGGGTTTAGTGACGGCTGTAGTGACTAATTTGGTTGATCCAGTTCCAGTAAATGCTCAATCTAGTGGTGTATCAATTCAGTGGTTAGGACATACTTGCTTTTTATTAACCAATGGTAATGTCAAAATTCTCATCAATCCCTTTAGTAATTTGGGCTGTACAGCTAAATATCGTCCCCCAAAGGTTGCATCAGATTTGGTATTAATTAGTAGTCAATTGTTAGATGAAGGGGCAATAGACAAAATACCAGGAAATCCTAAATTAGTTTATCAGCCCGGTGTTTATGAGTTTCGCGGCGTTAAGTTTCAGGGAATTACCACAGACCATGATCGTAAAAATGGACAACAATTTGGGAAAAATATAGCTTGGAAATTGAACCAAGGTGGAATTAATCTGCTGCACTTAGGGGGTTCTGCTGCACCAATTACCCTAGAACAAAAAATTCTCATGGGTCGTCCTGATGTGTTATTTATTCCCGTGGGAGGCAGTGATAAAGCTTACAATGCCCAAGAAGCAAAGGACGCTATTGCAGTATTAAATCCTAAGTTAGTCATTCCCACCCATTACCGCACTCAAGCCGCTGATGCTAAAGAGTGTGATATTACCCCAGTAGATGATTTTCTGACTTTGATGCAGGGTGTTAATGTTCGCCGGAGTAATAATGATTCTGTAGCGATTAATTCTAAGAGTTTGCCGGAAAATACGGAAATTCAGGTTTTGACTTATAAGTTTTGATATCAATTCTAACCCGCTACTAAAAAGCGATCGCTATCTTTGATTTCTAGGAAAGCGATCGCTGAATATAAATTCAGAAAGTCTTAGTAAATTGATAATAGACCAATTACCAATTACCAAATCAACCTGTATACCATTCTGGAGTCAGCTTATCTGCATCAGAAACAGGAGTTTCAGTTGCTAAAGTTCCATTCATAGTCCAGATTTTATCTGCGGATGTTTGTTGATCTCTCCAGTAAATATCAGTCTTACCATCACCATTGAAATCACCTAAAGATGCTGTCAAACCAGGAGTATTGCTAGGTAGGAAAGCTTCAGAACTGACCGCTGTACCATCCATCAACCAAGCTGTATTTGCCCCACTAGCCGCATTGTGCCAGAAGATGTCAGTTTTACCATCGCCATTGAAATCGCCAATTCTCGCACTCCAATCTGTACCCAATGTGCTAACAACACCTTCAGTCACAAAAACGCCATTCATTGTCCAAATCTTATTCTCGCCTGTAGCGGTATTGCGCCATAAAACATCAGTTTTGAAGTCGCCGTTAAAATCACCAAGAGTAGAAGTCCAAGAAGCATCTTGAGATTGAAGATCATACTTGGTGGCTTGGCTGCCATCCATAAACCAAGCGGTATTTGCACCTGTGGTAGGATTGCGCCAGAAGATGTCACTCTTACCATTACCATCAAAATCAACAATGGTTGCAGTCAATCCTGGTGCTGTAGTTTCTAAAACAGTTGCACTAACTACTGTTGTTCCATCCATTTGCCAAATAGCATTTTCACCAGTAGTGGCATTATTCCAGAAAATGTCAGTTTTGCGATCGCCATTGAAATCGCCAATACTAGCAGTAAAACCTGGATCAACTCGATCTAAAGCCAGGAAACTAGAGACTTTTGCGCCATCCATTAGCACAATTACATTTTCACCAGTTGCCTTATTGCGTAATAAGAAATCAGTCTTATTATCGCTATTAAAATCAGCAGTTTTATAGTCCCAGGTATTTAAGTCATATTTACCCAAAGAAGCTTGTTCTAAAACTTGTGTTCCGTTCATCAAGCGAACTAAAATTTCACCAGTTTGAGCATTTACCCAAAGTTTATCTGTTTTACCATCACCATTAAAATCAGGAACAAGGGCTGCACTGGTTAAATAAGGATTAGGATTGGGGTTAGCACTGCCTCCAATTGGCAATGTAGGTAATGGATTTGTTGGAACTAATGGATCGGCTAATGCAGAAACAGAAGAACTTCTAACGCTAAAAGATGAAGTATTTAAATCTTCAAGAGGTGATGCTTGCTCGATTTTATTTTGAGCTTGTAAACCGTAATTTCTTGTATCTAAAGATAATTGATCAGGCATGACTTGTTTTTATGAGTTATTAACATCTATTTTTAATTTGATTTATATGAAGATTCTGTAAATAACAAACATTTGGTTAATTATTTTGATTTAATGTCATTATTTATAGACATTTTCATAATGTTCATCAACACTAACTTTTAATTTTTAAAGTCATATCTAAACAATCAAAAAATATTTTATATTCTGTTTATCAATGTCATCATTTAAAAATGAAATCCTGTTTTGTTGACAATCTCATCCCTAAAAGTCCTCATGGATTGTCAAGGAAATTAAAAATTGGTTAAAATAACTAAAATTAACAATTTTTCTGATAACATTTCTCAGTAGTCTATAATTGTTAAAGCCAAAAACAACACTATCAATAAATCAACTATGCAAACAGAATATCGGCAACGTCGTGAGCAGTTAATGGCGAAAATAGGCAGCGGTACAGCGATTTTTAGAAGTGCGCCAACCGCAGTAATGCACAACGATGTCGAGTATATTTATCGTCAAGATAGTGATTTCTTTTACTTAACCGGCTTTAACGAAGCCCAAGCAGTCGCAGTATTAGCACCACATCATCCAGAACATCGGTTTATCTTATTTGTCCAACCCAAAGACCGAGAAAAGGAAGTTTGGAGTGGTTATCGTTGTGGAATAGACGCAGCTAAGGAATTTTATGGTGCAGATGTAGCTTACCCCATTGCGGAGTTAGATGAAAAGTTACCCCAATATTTAGAAAAAGCCAATTGTATCTATTATCATTTAGGACGCGATCGCAATTTCAACGACAAAATTCTCCAACATTATCAAAACTTACTCCGAACCTATCCCAAACGTGGTACAGGCCCCACATCCATCACCGACCCTGGTACTGTCCTCAACACCATGCGGTTATATAAAAGCAAAACAGAATTAGATCTAATGCGTCAAGCCGTAGAAATTGCCGTAGAAGCTCATAATTATGCTTTGCAAACCACCGCACCAGGACGTTATGAATATGAAATCCAAGCCGAAATAGAACATATTTTCCGGTTACGGGGGGGAATGGGACCAGCTTATCCTTCCATAGTCGCATCAGGGAAAAATGCTTGCGTACTGCATTACATCGAAAACAACTGTCAAATGCAAGCCAATGATTTACTCTTGATTGATGCTGGTTGCGCTTATGGTTATTACAACTCTGATATTACCCGCACATTTCCCGTCAGTGGTAAATTCACACCCGAACAAAAAGCATTATATGAAATAGTATTAGCAGCACAAAAACAAGCCATAGCAGAAGTAAAGCCGGGTAATTCCTTCCATGCACCTCATAATGCAGCCGTGCGGATCTTAACAGAAGGATTAGTCGAACTGGGTTTACTCAAAGGAGAAATTGATAAATTAATCGCAGAGGAAAAATATAAACTCTTTTATATGCACCGCACCAGTCATTGGTTAGGCTTAGATGTCCATGATGTCGGAATGTATCAAGATGGAGAAAACCCCCAAACCTTACAACCTGGACAAGTGTTAACCATAGAACCAGGACTTTATATTGTACCGGATACCAAACCCGCCGAAGACCAACCGGAAATTGACCCCCGTTGGGTAGGAATTGGGATTCGTATTGAAGATGATGTCTTAGTTACCGCAGATGGAAATGAGGTTTTAACAGCGGGAGTTCCCAAGGAAATAAAGGATTTAGAAAAATAGTGGCAAAGTATTTTGTAGGGTGGGCAATGCCCACCAAATCATGATTGAGAAGGTGCAAGACGTGAATCAATCGACATTTTCATCTACATTCTGAGTCAACGCGGTTAAATCTTGACTTTCAAGAATTGTTCCTGTAACATTCGCCCCTGTAACATTCGCCCCTTGAAGATTCGCCCGTTGAAGATACGCCCCTTGAAGATACGCCCCTTGAAGATACGCCCGTTG
>NZ_VILA01000023.1:0-23864 GCF_009712025.1 Dolichospermum sp. UHCC 0406 | reverse complement strand
AAGATACGCGTCTTGAAGATACGCCCCTTGAAGATTCGCCCCTTCAAGATTCGCCCGTTGAAGATTCGCCCCTTCAAGATTCGCCCGTTGAAGATTCGCCCCTTCAAGATTCGCCTTATGAAAATCTTGAAAAATGAGAATACAGTTCTGCAAATCTAAAAAACTTAAACAATTTAAACAAAATAGATCATCATATTTAACTCTTTGTCCACGCAAGCGAGAAATCAAATTACCAAAATCTGTAAAATATTCTTTTTCTTCTCCATATTTATTTTCAATGACTGAAGAATGCCATTTAATTTGGGAAACTTTCTCTGTCACCCTAGCACAAGCATTCAAAACTGCTAACAATGCTTCCTCACCATTCCGGGCTTGACGATTTGCTTCTTGAAAAATGCTAAATTTTTCCATTGGCATACCATGTTTTAACATATAGCTAATTAAGTCACACATCGTCTGCTGCCATGCACCAATATCAACCTTAGAATTATCTTTTTGCC
Organism: Dolichospermum sp. UHCC 0406; assembly: GCF_009712025.1. Lineage (NCBI taxonomy): Bacteria > Bacillati > Cyanobacteriota > Cyanophyceae > Nostocales > Aphanizomenonaceae > Dolichospermum > Dolichospermum sp. UHCC 0406. The sequence continues at coordinate 23,364 of NZ_VILA01000023.1, read as the reverse complement.
AACGAATTTCATCAACAATAAACTTAAAAATATACTCATCCATTGCCGTTAAACCGCAAATTTTCGCCCAATTTTCTAACGCTTGTTTTTCGTCCCAGCCTAAATCAGAATCTTCTTGATTTTGTTGTAACTGTTGATGTATCAGCTTCAATTGCCGGACAATACCTTTAGCCGCTAAATATTCCCCAAAACTTTTATGCGTAAATTCAAAAGTCTGTTCCCGGTTTTTAACTCCATGTTGCCGAAAGTAAAAAGCAGTTAATAACCGAGTAAAACTAGCTTTTTTATCTTGATTAAAAATATTTAAAATCCGGTCTATAATCTTGCTATCACAATATTTTTCAATTTCTGACAAAGTTGTAATTCTAATATCTCCACCATGCCAAGCCGCAATGGCAATACTTTCTAAAATGCGAACAAAATCTTGTTCTTTCACTCCCTGAATTTGGGGATTGTGATTCTTTCCCCAAACTCGTTGATAAACTTTGCTAATTAAATCTGCATAAATTTCATTGAGATTGCTGTTTTCTGTGAATTTAACAGTATTCTTTTCATAGCTTAAAGCCACAAGATAATTCAGCAAAGGTTGAGCAGTAATTTCTCTTAAATTCCCTCTATCTAACTCATCTGGTAATTTACCATAACCACAACCCTTAGCTTTACCATAATATTCCCACCAAATCTGCCTTTGGTCTATTTTTAATAACTTATTTCTATCAATAAAATTCCTGTTTTCTATTTCTTCTTGATCTACAAAGTAAGGTAAAATATGAAGAACTTGCTTAGGCTTACGGAATTCACTTTCATTTCTTTGAACTACTATTTCTCGTCCACCAATTAAAGCTAATAAATGAGTTTTACTCTGATTAGATAAATCAACCAATCTTCTCACTTCACTAATAAACTTTTGGGCAACTCTTTCCGCCATTTCCCCCTGCATTGCCAATTCATCCAACCCATCAAAAATAATCAATAATTTATCAACTTCATTTTCTCGTTTCAAAGGATTAGCTGGCAAAGGCATATCGCGCATTGATTCAATAAATTTACCAATTGCCTCAACTACATCAGCCTCTGGATTAAACAAATGCAAAGGAATAAATAAAACTGGTATTTTTCCTGTTTCTGCCAATGTCGCTGCCAACATTTTGGCAAAGGAAGATTTACCGCTACCTGGTCCACCACTAATCACCCGCATAGCATCAGTTTTATCAGCTTTATCTAACCAGGTTTGTAGTTCATCTTGTAAATTAACCACATACCGCTTCACATTCTTCTCTACTGATTGATATCTTCTATTAGAGACACCAAAATCATCATCATCGCTTTCTATTTTCTCCTCATAAAAAGCCCTGAGAGGAACATAAACCTGTTTCAGTCCAAATGCTTCATCAAACATTCTTTCTTCTACTTGTTTTTGCAGCCATGCCGAATAACGCCGCCATGAAAGTTCCTTTTTAGCTTCTTTTTCAACAGCTTTACTAAAAGGATTATCTAATGCTGTTTGCAACTTGGCATACTTATCAGAATGTTGATCAAATTCTGAATATACAGCATACAAAAATTCATTAGGCAAGCGATTACTAATTGTTTCTGCTGGTGCTGGATTTAGATTAAATTCTGCTTGTAGCCACTCAGCAAAAGGGGTTTTAATTTCTGCAACAACGGCAAAATTTTGGGGACATTCAAAAAAATCTTGATAAATAGGAATTTCTTCAGTTTCTAGTTTTTCTAAACACTGATTGAAAAGCTGTTCCAAAATTTCCCGCAGTTTATCCTCTTTTACTTCTTTCCCCTGACTTGCTTCCTGTAGTAAATCTTGATTATCTCCTATGAGATTCACCATTGCCTGTGTTAAAGCCGAAGAGACTAACAACCAAGCAATTTCTCCCGGTTCTTGTGCTACTCCAATAGCCGCACCAATATCAACAAAATTTTCTGGTACATTACCAATGTTACCAGTCAACGCATTTGCCCCAACCTTGATTATTCCCACCCCAAAATCCCGCCAATTCACATTAATCTCTCTTTGTCCCAGCGCAACGGGTTTTTTGAGAATAATTCCAATTCCAGGTCTGTTATTCATAGATATTGGTGTGTTTATCGTAATACTTAAATTTCAGGCATATAAACACCCATATTTTAACCTATAACGGTACGCACTTACACAACATAAATCACAGTGCGTTAGCTAGTAGGTTGGGTTGACGCAAGGAAACCCAACATTTCCTATAATCATAATTGTCAGAATCAGGATATCCAGGATGTAAGGATTTACATGATTTGATTTTTTGCTAAACGCCTATAATGGCTGAAAAAGAAAATCTCTTCCTTCTCTTCTTTGCGTCTTTGCTCCTTTGCGTCTTTGCGCGAAATACATTGTCAGAATCAGGAACCGATTAAAGGATTGACAGGATTTTGTGTGAAGTCTGATTTTTTGGGATGTAAGGACTTTTGGATATTACCTGAATTATGATGTAGGAAAGATATGATAGTCCATCAAATAAAAATCCTAAAAATCATCAAAATCCTAAAAATCACAGTTTAGACAGTGGAGATATCAATTAAAAAACGCCGTGCCGCTGTATTATCGTAATTACCAATATAACCACTCACAAATCGGGATGACAGGATTCGAACCTGCGGCATCCTGCTCCCAAAGCAGGCGCGCTACCAAGCTGCGCTACATCCCGTAAAGTCACAGAAACCAAGTTCCACATAAATCAAATTATGTTTTTTTGGTTTATCTCGACTATCATATCACAAAAAAGAATAAATGCAAACCCAATAATCCAGAAAAATCAGATTTAGGGAAATATACTTAGTTCCCTAATCCCCAAACCCCAGCCACGTTTATCATTGAGGATACCAATACATTCCTTTTATACCTTCAGGATCTGACATAAAGCCCATCGTCTTATAGAAATCTACAACATGAGGGTCAGCAAAAAGAGTAACATTACTAATTTCTTCACTCCTGAGTTTTTTAAGGACATATTTCATTAATGCCTTACCTAGACCTCTACTTTGAAAATCAGGATGAACGACTACATCCCAAATAGTGGCATTAAAAGCATGATCTGAGGTAGCACGGGCAAAACCAATCAAACGCTTTTTATTTCCTCGTACTTGCCACATAGAGGCTACGAGAAAACTATGCTCAATCGCTTTTTTTACTTTTCTCAGGGGGCGACGTGACCAGCCAACTGCATCACAGAGTTCTTCGAGTTCATAAAGGTCAATATCTCTTTCCGTACTGAAAACGATTTGATCCTTACCTACACTAGAATTACCATCAACTTCCGCTGTATGCTCATTAACAGCAGTGTTTTTATTTGCCGCTAAAGATTCAGGAGTGCTAAACCAAGTTTTCCAAAAACCCATGCCAATGCAGTTCGGGTAGTATGACTAAAATTGGTTTCCACTTTTTAAAAGTGTTGATTCACATTTAACATCACTATGATCATTGCTTGCCAATCCACTAGAAATATTCTAGGTGTTTTAGCGGTTTGTAATACTCACAGCTAGTTATCAGGTGTTTCTTCCCAATCACTTTCAACTCTAGCATTTTGTTTTCACACTACTCCATAAAACTCACCCAAAGGCAAAAATTTTCCGAAATTCAAGTATCTTTCCCGCTTGAGTGACAATTTTACCCGCTACTGCTTTTATAAACAGACAATGATGGACTGTAGTGTGAGCGTCTCGCTCACGCGGGCAAGATGCCCGCACTACCAAAAACCTGTATTGAGTCGCACCCACTATTGAGGGGACGATATTTAATTATGGCAACAATAGAAATCTTAGGCGTTCCACATACTTATGAGCTAACGGCTCCTACATCATGTCCCCATACTTTAGTATTTATCCACGGTTGGCTAAGTAGTAGTGTATATTGGCAACCTGTAATTTCTCGTTTATCAGTAGATTTACAGTGTTTATCTTATGATTTACGAGGTTTTGGTGAATCACAGTCTCAGGTGACATCAGAGATAGAACTGACTGCGACAAACTCTAGTATGGTTAGTTGGTCTTTGGATTCTATGTACTCTCCATCTGCTTATGCTCGGGATTTGGCTGTGCTTCTCCAACACCTGAATATTTCTAGTGCTTGGCTAATTGGTCATTCTTTGGGTGGCACTATTGCTCTATGGACAGCGACTCAATTACCTGATTGTGTTCAAGGTGTAATTTGTATTAATGCAGGCGGTGGGATTTATCTGAAAGAAGCGTTTGAGCAATTTCGTGCGGCTGGGCAAAAATTCTTACAAGTCCGTCCTCGTTGGCTTTCACAAATGCCTTTGATTGATTTGTTGTTTACTAAAGCTAGTGTATTACATCCTTTAGACCGATATTGGGCGCGTCAACGACTGATTGATTTTATTGTTGCTGATTCAGAAGCTGCTTTGGGAACTCTTTTTGACTCGACTACGGAAGCAGAAATTAACTGTTTACCCCAATTAGTCTCAAAATTAAAGCAGCCAGTCTATTTTTTAGCTGGCGCTGACGATAAGGTGATGGAACCCAAATATATCCGCCATTTAGCAAGTTTTCATTGGCTTTTCCAATCCGTTGGCGATAATGTGATTGAAATTCCTGATTGTGGACATCTAGCTATGTTAGAGCAGCCAGAAGCCGTAGCTGAACATATTCGGTCAATTGTCAGTTGTTAGTTGTTAGTTGTCAGTAGGGGCGAAGCATTTGGAAGATAAATTATCGGTCATTGCCAAAAATAGTTCTGCAAATGCTTCGCCCGTACAGTTGTTAGTTGTAATTGGTAACTGTCTTTCTTCCTTCTTCTTTCTTCCTCCTGAATTCCTGATAGCGAAGCGTGGCGTTAGCCATACTCCTGAATTAATTTTCGTATAACTGCATGACTTGGTTCAGTGAGAGCCGGGAATGGACTCCTAATGTGAGTGGGGAAGTTCTGCCACGTGATAGGTGTTCAACGGCTGCACAGCCAATCATGGCGGCATTGTCGGTGCAAAATTTTAGGGGGGGGAATAGAACCCGCAAGTTATGTTTACTGGCTGCTGCTTGTAAATGCTTTCTCAGCCCACTATTAGCTGCTACGCCACCACCTACAGTAATGGTATCTAATCCATAGTTCCGAGCGCAGGCGATCGCTCTTTTGGTCAGCGATCGCGCTATAGTATCCTGGAAACTAGCCACTACATCGGCAATTGGTACTTCTTTGCCCTCTTTCTCCAACTGCTGTACTAAACGTAATACTGCTGTCTTTAATCCGCTAAAACTACAATCGTAGGGATGATAACCCCCACCTGGTAAAGAAATTTTGCCCTCCGGTAATGCAAAGGCTTGGGGATTGCCAGTTTGTGCCAGTTTGTCAATTATTGGTCCACCGGGATAACCCAGTTTCAACAACCGCGCCACCTTATCAAAAGCCTCACCCGCCGCATCATCACGGGTTTCTCCCAAGGTTTCGTATATACCATAATCTTTCACATAAATCAAGCTTGTATGACCGCCGGAAACAAGTAAGCTAAGAAAGGGAGGATTTAAACTTGGCTCGCTCAAGTAAGTCGCGTAAATATGACCTTCCAGGTGATGCACTCCCAAAAAAGGCAAATCATGGACAATTGCCAGGGTTTTGGCAGCCGTTAATCCTACCAGCAACGCTCCTACTAGTCCAGGCGCACAGGTGGCAGCTATCCCATCAATCTGACTCCAATCTAGATTACTAGATACTAAAGCCTGCTCTATTTCATAATTCAGCGTTTCTAAATGCTGACGTGAAGCCACCTCTGGCACTACCCCACCATATTGTTGATGAACAGCAATTTGTGAAGCAACAATACTGCTACACACTTCACGATTCTTAACAATTGCCACAGCAGTTTCATCACAACTGGTTTCAATAGCCAAAACGGTTGTCATAGAATGGGTAATTGGTAATTGGTAATTGGTAATTGGTAATTGGTAATTGGCAATATACATTCTCTCATATCTCCCCCTGCCCCCTGCTCCCTGCTTCCTACCCTGCTTCCCTATCTTTTGATTGAGAAGCTTTAACTTTTGTTGACTTAAACTTTACTCAGTTCCCAGCCAAGAGTATGATAACTTCCTAGTTATCTAAAATAAAGACTGTACAAGCCGCTTCGTTTTGTACAAGAAACTTCTCGTTTTGTAATAAAAGGAAACAACTCCATGAGACGATTGTTTGCTTTGCTTTTGGTGATGACTCTTTGGTTCAATTTTGCTCCTGAAGCTAATGCACTAGGCGCAAACCTTGTTCCTTGTAAAGACTCTCCCGCCTTTCAAGAGCTAGCACTAAATGCCCGCAACACCACCACTGACCCCGAATCTGGCAAAAAGCGGTTTGAACGTTATTCTCAGGCGCTCTGTGGCCCTGAAGGTTATCCTCACTTGATTGTAGATGGCAGTCTTGATCATGCTGGTGATTTTTTAATCCCTAGTATTCTCTTCCTCTACATTGCTGGTTGGATTGGTTGGGTAGGCCGTGCTTATCTCCAAGCAATCAAAACAGGATCAGATGCGGAGCAAAAAGAAATCCAAATTGATTTGGGTATTGCTCTACCTATCATCACCTCCGGTTTTGCTTGGCCCGCAGCAGCAATCAAGGAATTGCTCTCCGGCGAATTAACCGCGAAGGATTCAGAAATTACCGTTTCGCCACGTTAATTCATTTGTTTTCAATCACTCATTCTGGAGACTAAATTCATGGCTGAAAAAGGTAACGAAACCAACTACTTGATTACATTCATTTCCACTGCTCCCGTTGCAGCAACTATCTGGTTGACAATCACAGCCGGGATTTTGATTGAATTTAATCGCTTCTTCCCTGACCTCCTTTTCCACCCCCTATAGGTTGAAAATCCGGTGCAGAAAAGCTAAGTAAATTAGCTTTTGCTTGTAGATTGTCTCATTGAGTTATCAAACCTAGTTAGGTGAAAATATCACTTAAATTAGCAATCTTCACTAATGTATGAAACTCGTCATGTTGTCCACTGTTTGCGGGTTTCATACTTTTCTAAATGAGAAAGTGGCAAAATTAATTTTTATGAAAAATGCTATCTTTCTCATTTAAAAGCGAGCAAACAACATAACTCAAGCAGTAAGCTCATCAAAAACCCACCTAGTGATCCAAGGAATCGAAAAGTTATGGCAATAGCAGCACGTGATCCACAAAAAGGCGATCTAGAAACCCCCATCAATTCCGCTCCTTTGGTGAAGTGGTTTATTAGCAACTTACCAGCTTATCGCCCCGGTCTCAATCCTTTTAGACGCGGTTTGGAAGTCGGTATGGCTCATGGTTATTTACTATTTGGACCTTTCCATAGATTAGGCCCTTTACGCAATGCCCCCAATGCTACCTTAGCTGGTTTGTTGGGTAGTATTGGATTGGTTGTAATTTTGACAGCTTGCCTATCCCTATATGCTAACAGCAACCCTGGTAAAGCTCTTGCTAGTATTGCTGTACCCAATCCTCCTGTTGATGCTTTTAACTCTAAGGAAAGCTGGAATAATTTCACCAGTGCTTTCTTGATTGGTGGTATCGGTGGCGCAGTAGTCGCTTTCTTCTTAACCAGTAATTCTGGATTAATCCAAGGTTTATTGGGTTAATTTAATTCTTGATAATGGGTAATAGTTGCTAATTTGGGCTATTACCTATTGTCGAGAGAAGTAAGTAGGTTGGCGTTGAAAATTGTCGTTATGGCAAGGGAACAGGGAACTCTTAACAGGGAACAGGAAGAGAGTTTTGGGCGATTTTACTTTTCTTCACATACCTTTAAATTTTTCAGTTCACCTACTTATATTAGAAAATAGATAATTATAATTTTACAAAAAACTAATTATAAAATACTAAATTATTCAGAGAAATAGGGACAACTTTTGCAGCATCAACAGAAAAATAAATTGTTTATTGTTATCTCATCTGTAGGGGTTTAGCACTGCTAAACCCTTACCTATAAAATCAGCTTAACTCAATTATTAATATGGCCAAGTCCAATCGCGGATTTCTGGCATATCTTCACCGTGTTTCTGAATATATTGCTTATGTTCAATCAACTTATCTTGCAATTTTTGTTTTACATAAGCTGCTTGAGAACCTAATTTTGGTACACGGTCAATCACATCCATAACTAAATGGAATCTATCTAAATCATTCATTACCACCATATCAAAAGGTGTGGTTGTTGTTCCTTCTTCTTTATAACCACGCACATGAATATTCTGATGATTTGTATGCCGATAGGTGAGACGATGAATTAACCAAGGATAACCATGAAAGGCAAAGATGATTGGTTTATCAGTTGTGAAAATAGTATCAAAATCTTTGTTACTTAAACCGTGAGGATGTTCACTTTTTGGCTGTAGAGTCATCAAATCCACAACATTAACAACTCGCACTTTTAAATCTGGGAAATTTTGCCGTAAAATATCCACAGCCGCTAAAGTTTCCAAAGTTGGAACATCTCCAGCACAAGCCATAACTACATCGGTTTCACTGTCTTGATCATTACTAGCCCATTCCCAAATTCCTAAACCTTTAGTACAATGTTTAATTGCCGAATCCATGTCTAAATATTGTAATGCAGGTTGTTTACCAGCAACAATCACATTGACATAATTACGACTTCTTAAACAATGGTCAGTTACTGATAGCAAAGTATTAGCATCAGGTGGTAGATAAACACGAATGATTTCGGATTTTTTGTTAATTACATGATCAATAAAACCAGGATCTTGGTGAGAGAAACCATTATGATCTTGTCGCCAAACATGAGAAGTGAGAAGATAATTTAAAGAGGCAATTGGTCTTCTCCAAGTAATATGCCGAGTTGTTTTCAACCATTTGGCGTGTTGGTTGAACATGGAATCAATGATGTGAATAAAGGCTTCATAACAGGAGAAGAAACCATGACGACCTGTTAACAAATATCCTTCTAACCAGCCTTGACAATTGGTTTCGCTGAGGATTTCCATAACTCGACCGTCCGGTGATAAATGGTCATCTTCCGGGAGAGTTTCCGCATCCCAAGCGCGGTTTGTCACTTCAAATAAAGGATCTAAACGATTTGAGGCAGTTTCGTCGGGACCAAAAACGCGGAAGTTGCGGCTTTCTTCGTTGAGTTTCATAATGTCACGGAGAAACTTACCAGCAACTTTGGTAGCTTCAGCGTTAACTGTTCCTGGTTTAAATACTTCTACAGCATAGTTGCTAAAATCAGGCATTTTCAAGTCACGCAGCAAAATTCCGCCGTTAGCGTGGGGGTTGTCTCCCATGCGACGCTGACCTTTGGGGGCTAGTTCTGCCAGTTCGGGAATCAGTTGACCGTTGGTGTCGAAAAGTTCTTCAGGTTTGTAACTTTTTAGCCAATCTTCTAGCAATTGCAGATGTTCCGGTTTACCAGCTATATCACTAAAAGGGACTTGGTGCGATCGCCAATAACCCTCTGTTTTCTTCCCGTCCACTTCCTTGGGTCCAGTCCAACCTTTAGGAGTGCGTAAAACAATCATTGGCCATTGCGGTCGTGCTTGGAAACCATGTACCCGCGCTTCTCTTTGGATACTTTGAATTTCAGGAATGATTGTATCTAATACTGCCGCCATTTTTTGGTGAACTTCCGCCGGTTCAGAACCTTCCACAAAGTAAGGTTTATAGCCATAGCCGATAAATAGGCTTTCCAATTCCCCATGGGGTATCCGTGCTAATACTGTGGGATTGGCAATTTTGTATCCATTCAAATGCAGAATTGGTAAAACTGCACCATCAGTAACAGGGTTGATAAATTTGTTAGAATGCCAGCTAGTTGCTAGGGGTCCAGTTTCCGCTTCTCCGTCACCCACAACCGCCGCAACTATCAAATCAGGGTTATCAAATACTGCACCGTAAGCATGAACTAAAGCATAGCCTAATTCTCCCCCCTCATGGATAGAACCAGGGGTTTCTGGGGCGACGTGACTGGGAATACCACCAGGGAAGGAGAATTGCTTAAATAGTTTTTGCATTCCCTCTTCATCTTGGGAGATATTGGGGTAATATTCGCTATATGTTCCTTCTAAGTAGGTATTGGCAACAATTCCGGGTCCACCATGTCCAGGACCAGCTACGTAAATTGCGTTGAGGTCGTATTTTTTAATAACTCGGTTGAAGTGGGCGTAAATCAAGTTTAGCCCTGGGGTAGTTCCCCAATGTCCTAATAGTCGAGGTTTGACGTGTTCTTGTTGGAGTGGTTCTCTCAAAAGAGGATTGTCGAGGAGGTATATTTGTCCAACAGAGAGATAATTGGCTGCACGCCAATAGGCGTTAATTTTTTGTAATTCTGTGTTTGTTAAAGGTTTTGTCTGTGAAATGCTGGTAATAGTCATAAGAATACCCAGTAAGTAGGAAACTCAGCGTCTTTAGACCTGAGAGGGACGCGACTCGTGCGGTTTTAACCGCCTTGAATATTTTTTCATTACCGCCTTGGAGTTGGGAAATTCGGGGTACTTTTGTGATGTACTTTCAACGGGACAGTTACCGATTCAAAATTCCCAACTCTGTACGCATAATGAATGTTTTGCTCCAAAGAGCCTCCCATTTCTGGGGTAATGTTAGCCTCGACCTGTTATAAGAGCTTGCTTGAGCTTGCAACACTGTTCCAGTGACCTTAGAACTGTTTAATCACAAGCGACAGAGCAGGGAACTGGCTTCGCATTCCAGGGTGTCGTGACTCAAATAACGGCTACCCTTCGACTCCCTTCGACTTCGCTACCTCGACTTCGCTCGGCACAAGTCAGGGCAAGCCGCTCAGGGTGGTCTGGTCAGTACAGCTTGTTTGATTACTCTTGCAAGCTCAGTCCCTTTAGGGCTGGGTTACTGACTTAAAACTCCAGTCCAAAGTATTCGCACCAATCAGTTTTATTGTAACTGTGATGATTTGTTTGGGGAAAAAGTTAATTACTTTCTACAGCAGATTTCGCTCTAATGAGGTACAAACTTGAATTATGAAACTCTTGTAGTGCGGGCATACTTCGACAAGCTCAGTACAAGTCTTGCCCGCTGGATAAGTACCTCATCACACCAGAAAGTGCTGTATTTCACTATTTTTTTGTCTCTTGATATTTAATTTTAGAATAATATTACAAACAACAACACCCAGACATCTACTAGCTTGTTGAATCCCTCTTTTTGTTAACTCTAGCCAGGGATGTACTACCTTTCATCAACTTGATCAACAAGGGATGGAAACCAGTTACAGCGCCCCCTGATTTTCATTCATTTGAGGAAATATCAGCTTTCGCGTTGGGTGTTATTGTTTGTTGACGAGACAGATGTAAATTAAACAGCGCTTTTACCTCTTATTTAACTTGCGTTTTTTCTCTTCTTTCTCTCTAGCTGTTGTATCTGCCAGGGAAGCTTTAATGGCTTCAACTATTGGAATAACAACTTTAAATTAGATTGGATATTTTTGCAATTAAACTTTACAAACAAAAAACATCAGTGAGCTTTAAGAGGTTGTTTGAAAAGTATCAGATGAAACCCATAATCTCCAAAAACCTAACCCCCCTGCCCCCCTTCCCTACCAGGGAATGGGGTTTTCAAAGCCTCTCCCCGCGTCGGGGAGAGGTTTGGAGAGGGGTCAATTTATACATTCAAAACTTTTCAAACATCCTCTAAAAGCCTATACTTAAAATCCTCCTAATGCACGAATATTATCAAGAATGGTAACTTCTCCATAGGGATCGCCCACAGCCCGCATTAAAGGTAAAGCTTGATTGTAAAAGACCAGTGCCTTTTGCTTTTCTCCTAAATCAGAGTAGACACCACCGATATTATTGAGAGTGGTAGCTTCCCCACCGCGATCGCCCACAGCCCGATATATGGGTAAAGCTTGGTTGTAATAGTCCAGTGCCTTTTGCTTTTCTCCTAAATCAGAGTAGACAAGACCGATATTATTGAGAGTGGTAGCTTCCCCACCGCGATTCCTACGGAGCGCTTCGCTATCGCCCACAGCCCGACTTATGGGTAAAGCTTGGTTGTAATAGTCCAGTGCTTTTTGCTTTTCTCCTAAATCATCGTAGACACCACCGATACTATTGAGAGTGATAGCTTCCCAACTGCGATTCCTACGGAGCGCTTCGCTATCGCCCACAGCCCGATACAATAATCTAGCCTCCTGCCATTTTTGAATTGCTTGTCGCAAAGACTCTGCTGATCCTTGTTGATAAAGTGTCTTTCCCTCTTCAAAAAGCCGTTCTGCATTTTCCTTTGTTGCTGCTGGAGATTGAGCAATTTTTGAGGAATCATCTTTTGCCAAAACACGGTTAGAGTCAGTAACTGCACTCACACAACCAAACAACAGAATACTAATAGACAAAGTTATATAGCCGTTACCTACCAGTAACATCAGCCAATTATGTTGTTGTTTTCTACTTTTCATCAGAATTACTACTTGGTAAAATTACAAACTCTGTTTAGAATATCAGCTTTTTGTGATGATACTCTCAGTAAACAATATTTTATATAAGCGACCAGTATAAAAGGTTTTCATCTTTTCAAGAATTGTAAGCGGATTTCTGCACGTACACTCATGAGAATTTTACCGAGATGATTTTCTCCTGTATGATTTGCACCACAGCCCCAGAAACAGTCTGTAGGGGAATTTTCTATAAGCATTTCATCACCTGTGATTAATAATATTTCCCTAATATCAGCATGAGTGATAAATTTTTGTAGTACCCCAATCCGCATGACTTGAGTTTTCACCAATTCCCAATCTGGACGGAAACGACGAGAGGGACAACGCCCTAAAGCAGCAGCCTGTTCAGGACTAACAGCAGCGTGAATTAAAGGTATAATGGGAGCATCGGAACTACCAATAAACTTTTGTGCTTGATAATAATGCTCAACGGTTGGCCAGTCAGTACCGTCAATGTTAATACTGTGGGGAGAAAAGTTAGAAAAACAACCATAGGGCTGGGAAACTTGATAAAAGTAAATAGTCATTTGCAAAATTCTCTTTTATACTAAATTAGCTTTAGCAGTAATAATGTAAATGAATAATAGATTGAGCCATTCTGTTTTATGACTACAGATGCTTTTGAACAAACAAATTGGGTGTGGGAATTTTCCTTATTCCAACAACAAGTAGGGGAATGGATAGAATACCAATTTTCCCGGTTTCAAAAAACTTTACCAGAATTACCGCCTGGTTGGTCAATCAATCCCTGGTTAGGTGAATTACTAAATATCCTATTTTGGTTAGGATTGGGTTTATTCGTGGTATGGATAGGTTGGCGATTATGGCAAGAATTCAATCCTTATATCCATGCTTGGCTAAATGCAATGAGTAATTCTCCAGGTTTTAGAACCAAAGCTGATTCTAGAGAAACATCAATTGCCTTACTGTTAAACCAAGCTCAGGAATTTCACCAACAGTATAATTACACAGAGGCTTGTCGTTGTGTGTATTTAGCAATGCTACAGCAATTGCATGAACAAGCGATCGCCCACCAACAACCTAGCCGCACAGACGGAGAATATCTGCAATTACTCAAATCCTCTGTCACTCTCATTCAACCATATCAAACATTAATTAACACCCATGAACAATTATGCTTTAGTGAGCATGAAATGTTAGCAGAAAATTATCAACAGTGTTGGCAAGCTTATAGAAAAATCCAGGAATCATTAGTCAGGAGTCAGGAGTAAAAGTTTCTTTTAAGGGACTTCCAAATAAAAATATGTCCCAAAACTAACGCAAAAACTCTCTCTATTTCTTCTCTCTCTGTGTTCTCTGTGCCTCTGTGGTTCTTTTGTTCATTTATTGGGATAATTTTTTTCTTGGAAATTCCTAATTCAGATAAATCATGAAACGCAATCAGCGCGTTGCTTGGTTAGGTGCGATAGTCTTAGCCGTGATTATTTTACTTACCACTATAGCAGCCCCCAACACCCAAATAACTAGTGGTTCTACTTATAACCGCAGCCCTGATGGCTATGGTGCGTGGTATGCTTTTATGCAAGATCAAAATATCAGTATTCAACGTTGGCAAAAACCATTTAGTGATTTACCAACAACAAAGAACCCTATTACCTTATTACAAGTTAATAGCACCCTTCAAGAAATAGAAATATATTCAGAACAAGAAGAATGGATAGCAAAAGGGAATAACCTAGTAATTTTAGGAATTAAAAAACCAGTAACCGCAGCAGCATTTAGTACACAGCAGCAATCAACCTTCGGAAAAGTCAAGATTGATACCCGCCGCCGATATAATATTTCCCAGGAAGAACAAATCACACTAGAAGACAAATTTGGGACAATAATTTGGCAGAAAAAGTTTGGTAAAGGCAAAGTAATTTTAGCAACAACACCATATTTAGCTGCTAATGCCTATCAAAACAATGACAGTAATTTTAAATTATTAGCAGATTTAGTCAGCAAAAATAGTCAAAAAGTATTTGTAGATGAATATATACATGGCTATAAAGATAAAGATATTCAGAAAAAACTAGGAGAAGATAGTATATTAAATTATTTCGCAAAAACTCCCCTATTACCAGCCTTTATCCAGCTAATTGTCCTATTATTGGCATTAACTTGGGCAGAAAATCGCCGCTTTGGTAAATCAGTAACCTTAAAAACATCCTTGATAGATAACAGTCAGGCTTATATTCAAGCTTTAGCGGGAGTTTTACAAAAAGCAGAATCTACTGATTTTGTTGTCGAAATGCTAGGGAAAGAAGAACAAATACAACTTCAGAAAACTTTGGGTTTGAGTCAAATTCCTTTAGACAATCAGGTTTTACTAAAAATCTGGGAAGAACAAATAGGGAATAATACAGAAAAACTTAATGCAGTCTTACAACTACAATCACAAAAACGTCGAATAAGTGAACGAGAACTGATAAGCTGGTTAGAGAAATGGCGTAATTTGCGAAAATAATTAAACGCAGATGAACGCAAATAAACGCAGATAAATACGGATGATTATGATTCTGTGCAGCTTTAGATAAATTTGGTATAGATCTTTTGATGAATATGATATTTCTCGAAATCTTTTTTTTATTCCTTTTTTTGTGAGTGATTGATAAATATGAGTGAAACTAATAATTCGGTTTTAATTAATCTGGGAAAAGCAATTAATCAAATAGTTGTTGGACAACCCGCTTTGATTAAACAGACATTAATTGCCTTATTAGCAGGTGGACATATTATTTTAGAAGGAGTTCCTGGCACAGCAAAAACATTGTTAGTTAAAGTATTGGCACAATTAATCCAATCTGATTTTCGCCGTATTCAACTAACTCCAGATGTTCTCCCGTCAGATATTACAGGGACAAATATCTTTGACTTAAATACCCGCGATTTCACATTAAAAAAAGGTCCCGTTTTTACAGAAATACTTTTAGCCGATGAAATTAACCGCACTCCTCCAAAAACCCAAGCTGCACTTTTGGAAGCAATGGAAGAAATGCAAGTTACCCTCGACGGTGAAAGTTTACCATTACCTGATTTATTTTGGGTAATTGCTACCCAAAACCCTTTAGAATTTGAAGGAACTTATCCCTTACCAGAAGCACAATTAGATCGGTTTTTGTTTAAGTTAATTGTAGATTATCCAGAACAAGCAGCCGAAAAACAAATGTTATTAAATCGTCAGTCTGGATTTACTGCAAAACGTGCAGATATTGCCAACTTAAAACCTATCACCACAGTAATTGATATTTTGCAAGCTAGACAAGCTGTAAAACAAGTTCAAGTATCAGAAACAATAGTTGATTATTTATTAGAAATTGTCAGAAAATCCCGTCAATATCCTGATTTAGCTTTAGGTGCATCTCCTCGCGCTGCGGGTGCTTGGTTGCAAACTTCTCAAGCCGCAGCTTGGTTATCGGGAAGGAATTTTGTAACTCCAGATGATGTAAAATCAGTGGCTTCACCCTTATTGCGTCATCGTTTATTATTGAAACCGGAAGCAATGCTAGATGGTTTACAAATTGATGCAGTAGTTGCAGCAGTAATCAATCAAGTTCCTGTTCCTAGATAACGAAACAAAAATCATGATTCCCTCCAAAAAAGTTTATTTTTTATTAATTGCGGGAATATTTATTTCCCCAATTTTATCTATGATTTTGGGAATTTATCAAACCATAATCATAACTTGTTTATTTGATATTACCGTTTTAATTTTAATGGTAGTTGACGGTTGGGGAATGAAAGCGAAGCGCGTAGAAATTACCCGCGAATTACCTTTACGTTTATCTATTGGTAGAGATAATTCAGTTATTTTAAAAGTTCAAGCTGGGAAAATTGATGCAGTTATTAAAATCCGCGATTATTACCCACAAGAATTTGCTGTTTCTACAACCACAGTTACAGCTAATATAAATGCTAATCAAAATCAAGAATCAACTTACACAGTTTACCCAAATCAAAGGGGAGAATTTTCTTGGGGAAATATGCAAGTGCGACAGTTAGGAATGTGGGGGTTAGTGTGGCATGATTGGCAAATTCCCCACAGTACACAGGTAAAAGTATATCCTGATTTAATAGGATTGCGATCGCTCTCCATTCGTCTCACATTACAATCATCAGGTTCTATCCGTAAAACTCGGCAAATGGGAATAGGCACAGAATTTGCCGAATTACGAAACTACCGCAGCGGTGATGATTTGCGGTTTATTGATTGGAAAGCTACCGCAAGACGTGCTTATGGTAATACAGGACCCCTAGTTAGAGTTTTAGAACCAGAACAAGAACAAACATTATTGATATTACTAGATCGTGGCAGATTGATGACAGCAAAAGTTCAAAGTTTGCAACGATTTGACTGGGGTTTAAATACGACATTATCCCTAGCATTGGCAGGATTGCATAGAGGCGATCGCGTTGGTATTGGTGTATTTGACAACAAACTACATACGTGGATACCTCCAGAACGCGGACAAAATCATCTCAACCAACTCATTGATAAACTCACCCCCATTCAACCAGAATTACTCGAATCTGATTATTTAGGTGCAGTTACCCACGTCGTCAAACAACAAACCCGCAGAGCGCTCGTAGTCATCATTACGGACTTAGTTGATATCACCGCTTCCTCCGAACTTCTCGCAGCCCTTACCAGACTCGCACCCCGCTATTTACCCTTTTGCGTCACCCTGCGAGATCCTCAAGTTGATAATTTAGCACATACATTTACTGAAGATGCCACACAATCTTATATTCGCGCAGTTGCACTAGATTTATTAGCACAAAGACAACTGGCATTTGCCCAATTAAAACAAAAAGGAGTATTAGTTCTTGACGCACCAGCAAATCAAATTTCCGAACAATTAGTTGATAAATATTTACAAATTAAAGCCCGTAACCAACTCTAAATTATTTCTCTCCGTGCCTCTGCGTCTCTGCGTGAGAAAAAATGTAGCTCATATTTTCTTCTTCCGACTACAATACCGCACCAAAACCACAAACAAACCCATCCCTACTAAATATTTAATTGGATTGGGAATAACCGGATTTGGTGAGAAAAAACCCTCAATTAAAGCAGCAACAATCAACATCACCACAATCCCAAAAACCAATTGTACAGCCAAAGAACCATAAAACTTCAAAGCATCCAGACGACGATATTTACCAGGAAATAAAATTGCCCTTGCCAGTAACAAACCTGAACCTCCTGCAAAAAATATCGCAGGTAATTCCAAAGCACCATGGGGAAATACAAAGGCCCAAAATGGATAAGCCAGATTGTTTTGAGCAACTAAAGCACCAATAGCGCCCATTAACAAACCATTGAATACTAATAAATAAGTCGTATATAAACCCGCCGTAATTCCCCCAGCCACAGCCCCAAAAGACACAGAAATATTATTCATCATAATATTACTAGAAGCTAATGGTTCAATCCCCACAATCGAACCCATCCATAATTCATGCTTATCTCGCACCAGGGAAATCAATCTTTCCGGTACTACCAACGACATAAAACTCGGATCTTGCCAAGCATACCACCAAGCAATTAAGCCTCCAAAAACAAACATAGCGGTGGCTGTGGCAATGTATAGGAACGTTTGCTGCACCACTTGAGGAAATCCCCATAGGTAAAATTCCTTAGCCGCTTGCCATTCCTGTCGCCGCGAACCCTGGTAAATTTGTGTATAGGCGCGAGTTGTCAAAGATTGTAAACTTTGAATTAAAGTTTTACCTACTTGCTGGGTACGCGCCCTAGCTAAATCCGCCGCCACGGAACGATATAAACTCGCTAATTCCCTAATTTCCGCAGAACGGAGAGACTTTAACCGTTTTTGTTCCACCTTCTTTAACAAAGCGTCTAAACGCTGCCAATTAGCCTCTCGTCTTCCTATCCAACGTTGAATATTCATAAAATTTCTAAATACTTAGTACAGATTAGCTTAAAATAACTTCAAAGTAAGCGCCGTATTTTAGGAAAAAATTAACACCATGTCTGGAAATTTTAATTCTCCTAACCCTATTCAACCGTTAAGTGTAGGTAGTGTTGTCAGTGCGGGAATACGATTGTACCGTTCTCATCTTAAAGAATATTTTTTCATAGCTCTTAAAGCTTATGCTTGGTTACTAGTTCCCATTTACGGTTGGGTGAAATTTTATGCCCTTTCAGCCCTGATTTCTCGATTAGCTTTTGGGGAATTAGTTAACCAACCGGAAAGTGTTTCATCAGGTAAACGATTTGTCAATTCCCGCTTGTGGGAATTTTTTGTGAACATGATCCTCATGCTTGCCATTAGTATAGGAATTATGCTTGGATTTGTACTTATTGGCAGTTTATTGATAGGTATACCAACCGCATTACTAGGAGGATTACAGGATGCAAATCCAGCTAATATAGGTATTATCATTTTAATAACTTTGGTAGTCATGATAATCATTTTTACAGGTATTTTGTGGATAGGAACTAGGTTTTATTTAGTAGATGTTCCTCTAGCAATTGAAGATAATGTTAATGGTAGTTCAACCATTAATCGTAGTTGGGAACTAACAAAGGGAAATATTGGCAGAATTCTGGCAATTTCTCTTATTAGTGCTTTAATCACCATTCCCATCCAATTTATTATTCAAATCATCACTAGTATTATTCAGCTAATTTTCACACCTTTACTAAGGGAAGGAAATGTTGGTTTTTCAATGATATTTTCTCTGTTAATAATTGGACTAACTCTTGCTGGTTTGGCCTTAATTGCACCTTTTTGGCAAACAGTTAAAGCAGTTATTTACTATGACCTCAGAAGTCGGCGAGAAGGGTTGGGTTTACAATTACGTGACCACGATATTTAAATATAAAAAATGCACCTTTTTAATCGCATTAAATTCACCACACCCGAAAGTGTGGAAATAGAATTTACCCTGGCTGGAATTGGTAGTCGGGCTTTAGCATTAATGATTGACTATCTAATTTTGGCTTTTACTTTAGTGGTAATTGCGTTGATATGGTCGTTTATTTTTCAACAAATAACTGATGTTGGAGTGAGTATTTTTGGCTCTAATTTCGGCTTGTGGTTGATAGCCATATCTCTATTAAGTCTGTTCTTTATTTACACAGGTTATTTCGTCTTATTTGAAACTCTTTGGCAAGGACAAACACCAGGTAAACGTATTGCTAAAATTCGTGTTGTGCGAGATGATGGTAGACCTGTGGGTTTACAACAAGCAGCATTACGAGCTTTACTCCGTCCTCTTGATGAATCTTTATTTATCGGTGCTTTTTTAATTACTTTCAGTAATCGAGAAAAGCGTCTTGGTGATTTAGCCGCTGGGACAATTGTGATTCAATCAGAAACAGTTGTAAAATCATCAAGTTTAGCTATTTCTGAAGCAGCTAAATCTTTCCATATTCAGTTACGAGAAATAGCCGATTTATCATCTTTATTACCCGATGATTTTGCCATTATTCGAGAATATTTACAGCGACGGAGTGGAATGTCAAAAAAAGCCAGAATAGCACTTTCTTTAAAACTCACCCAACAAGTTCAATCTATTATTAACTTAGAAATTCTCCCAGGGAATATTGCTTCAGATGTATTTTTAGAAGCTGTTTATCTTGCCTATCAACAACCTGAATATTAGAGGCGATTTTCATCCATAATGGGCTATTTACGTGATAATTCATCTGAACCAGGACTTATGGCGAATGCCACATTTTTGAAGTGAATGTGGTAACATATCAAAAAATTGGTGAAACCGAAAAAAGCCACACCAACTTTAATGAAGCTATCCAACTATTCAACGAAATAGAAGCGCCCAAACAAGTTGAGAAAGTGGAAAAAGCAAAAATAGGAAATATCTCTTGATTAAAATTATTTATATGTGTCGAGTTTGTAGGGGTTTAGCACTGCTAAACCCCTACTATGAATTACTTAAAAATCCAAACTCGGCCAGTCTGGTTGACGATAATAGCGGATCATATTATCAAATTTTCGTAATTCCACCTTATTAATGAGAAAATCTGGAGTATCTAACGGCAATGATTGATTAAACTCACAAAACATTGTATTCAGATTTACCCGATCTAACTCTGGGGGAATTTCGCTAAAATACCCCAATGTTACATGAGCCGTAAAATGATAATGCTGCTCAATACCCAAGCCCATTAACGTGCGATTTTGATAAATTATCCGTCGGAACTGAATAATTTCCTCATAAGAACGTTTATCCTTTGGTACTAAACACACACCTACAGCCCTTGGCATCACAATCAACCCCAACATTTGCCAAGATATAGGAGATCCCTTTGTCATCAATTGTTGATATTGTTGAAACATCTCAGCCAACTGAGAATTCAAATCTTCAGCAAATTGGGGATTTTTTGTACAAGCATGATGAAAAGCACTATCCCAAATTAAATCTGCCACCGTCAGATGAAAACTCACAGCAGGAACAGGTACAATCAAATCACCACCAATGGGTAGCTCTAATAATTGCCGTTGATAGGCTTCTATTTGACCGTAGAAAGCAGCGTTTTTCAGGTCTTCTGCTGCTGGTGGGGTAATCAGCGTATAGCCTGGAAAGGGTGTAGCAACTCTTACTCCAGCATGAACCCGAAATTTAGAAGATTCCTGAATATGCTGAATCTGGGTTTTGTAAGCTTCTGGTAGCGTCATGTGTGCTACCCGATTTAAATAGATTTGGTAGTTGTCGTCCAATCTTGATCACCTTGCGCTCTTTTGATAGATTGTAGGGAGATTTACTCAATTTGACCAAATTAATTTTTAATTTTAAATTGCTATGCCAATATATGTTTACTGGGGGGAAGACGATTTTGCCATGGAAAAAGCCGTAGTAACTTTACGAGATCGCATCCTTGATCCCCTCTGGACTAGTTTTAACTATACCTCATTTCCCGCAGATCAACCCGATTCAATAGTCCAAGCTTTAAATCAAGCAATGACACCACCATTCGGGGCTGGTGGGCGTTTCGTGTGGCTCATTAACACCACTCTGGGGCAAAATTGTCCAGAGCCTATCCTAGCCGAATTACAACGCACTCTCAAAGTCATCCCCCCAGATTCCACCTTACTATTAACCAGTCGCAACAAACCAGATGAACGCCTTAAAAGTACAAAACTCCTCAAGCAATTTGCTACAATTTCCGAATTTCCCCTAATTCCCCCTTGGAAAACCGAACTTTTAGTCCAATCAGTTCAACAAGCCGCTCAAACTGTCGGTATAAAAATAAGTCCCCTCGTCGCCGAACTATTAGCCGAATCAGTAGGTAACGATACCCGTCTTCTCTACAATGAACTAGAAAAATTACGTCTTTATACAGAAGGTAGTGGCAAACCTTTAGATGTGAATACAGTATCGGAATTAGTCAGAAATACCACTCAAAACACCTTACAACTAGCAACAGCCATCAGAACTGGAGACACCCCAAAAGCCTTAGGAATCTTAGGTGATCTCAGCAATGCAGCCGAACCGGGTTTACGGATAGTTGCCACACTCATAGGTCAATTTCGCACCTGGTTATTAGTAAAAATGATGATGGACAGTGGTGAACGCAACCCGCAAGCGATCGCTCAAGGTGCGGAAATCTCTAACCCCAAACGCATCTACTTCCTACAGCAAGAAGTCAAATCTCTCCCCCTACAACAACTCATCTCTGCCTTACCACTGCTATTAGAATTAGAAGTCAGCCTCAAGCAAGGTGTATCCGAAACCTCAACCCTACAAACTAAAGTCATCGAACTTTGTCAAATATGTCGCCGCATTTAATAACCCCATCAATATCAATATATTGATTCAATCTTGCTTGACTGGAACTTCTAATTCAGAAAATAATTCAAACTTATGATCGATCACATTTCCTGTTTGTCCTTCTGTGTCACCTGTATTATATATGCTCACAATTTACAGTCTTCATTCAACCAAACGGTTGCAGCGAATTCTCTCTCAACCCTTGATTTTGGCAACTATTGCCACTGCAAGTCTGATATTCGGGACTTTCGGCTTCAATTCCCAAGGAATCGCTCAAACCTTAAACATCAACAATACAGAAGTAACTAACTATGCAAAAGCTGTATTGGGGATGGAACCAGTCCGTCAGCAAGCCTTTGAGGAAATAAAAAAACTCATCGGTAGCAAAGATGTTCCCCAAGTGATCTGTAATGATCCTACAAGTATCAATGCACTACCTGGCAAAGCCAAAGATATTGCCGGAAATTACTGCAACCATTCTCAAAAAATAGTCGAGGATAGTGGTCTTACAGTTGAAAGATTCAATAAAATCACCTTAGAAATCCAAAACAACAATAATTTAAAAAAGCAACTGTATAATACATTACTACATTTGCAAAAGGCTTCACCCTCAAAAACCTCCAAATAAGTAATCTCAAATACTATGATCAGGATGGCAAAAAGCCATGATTATCACTAAAAATCAGGGGAACATAGAGTTTAACCCCTTTATCGCCGATTGATTCCTTCGCTAACCTGCATGAGACCAAAAAGATAATTCCTGTTTTTTTACCAGACTGATAACTTAGAAAATAGGCTGAATCCCTATTTTCACAAAGATTTCAGCTATTATTTCCCCTGCCAAAAAAATATTTTCCCAACCCCCTTGACAAGAAAAGGAAGGATTGCTATATTAGTTAAGTGCCGGGGAGATAAAACAACTCACGGCAACTGAACCGAGAAAAAATAATACTTTGAAAGAATAGATTAAACCAATCCTCGTCGTCAAGATAATTTAAAGAGGATTCGAGATTTTAATTAATTTCGGAGCCGACAAACTCGAAAGAACCAAAATGGAGAGTTTGATCCTGGCTCAGGATGAACGCTGGCGGTATGCTTAACACATGCAAGTCGAACGGAATCTTTAGGGATTTAGTGGCGGACGGGTGAGTAACGC
>NZ_VILA01000022.1:25241-151926 GCF_009712025.1 Dolichospermum sp. UHCC 0406 | reverse complement strand
CGAATTTACCATCAAATTTTCTTCATACTCATTTATTGGCTTGATATTAACATGGTAATACTGCCCTTTTTATCTATTCATAGAAGTTACATTTTGTCAAAAAAAATTAGATGCGTTTCCCCTGCTATTAAGCACGCTCAAGAAAACGTAATAACTTTTAGAGGAGAGGAACAAAACAACCAATTTTTTGTATTTAAAGAAATAGTAGAAAAAAGAGCCAGAGAACTTAGAAGAAAAGAAATACCATCAAGTTCATCATCTTTGTTCATAGCAGAGGAATTGAATAAACTTGGAGAGTTAAAACAAAAGGGTCTTATTAATCAAGAAGAATTTGATGCTAGAAAGAAAAAATTACTAGATAGCTAACCAATCAGCTAACAAAAAACTCCATATTATTATACTATCGCAAACCGCAAATGTACTTAACAAAACACAAAATTATCCGCGTTTATCTGCGTACATCTGCGGTTAAAAATCCTTAATGCACTAACTCAATAGCCCGCTTAGTCAACGCTTCCGCAGTCAAGCCATTAAAAGCCATCAACTCACCGGCACTAGCCGTAGTTTCCCCACGCTTCCAGGCGAAAGAATCACGTTTAGAATTACTGCGTAACATGATAGGTTCTAACATCGCCGCAGCGCCACCTGTCACACCAATTAAGGCATCACCACCAAACAATTGCTCAAAATCGGCATCACTTAAAAAACCGTTATCAGGTTCAGAACAAGTATCCCAAGCAGTATCATGAGGACGATATAAACGACGAGGATTGATAATAGAAACAATCTTCACACCAATACCTTCAGTTTCTAAAAAAGCCGCCGCTTCAAACACAGGAATTAAAGTCAAATCGCCAATTACAGCAAATACAACAGTCTTCCCACCAGCCACTTCATGTAATAACACCGCACCATCAATTAAGCCTTTTTCAGTTTGGGCAAAAGTGCTACGAATTGGCAAAGGAGACTTACTAGCAGTAATGACAATGCCCTTATTTTTTGTTTGCAAAGCCCAGTTATAACAGACTTGAATACTGTTAGCATCTGGGGGAAATAATGGGAAGACATTTCCGGTTCTCATCAAAGAAGCAAAATAAGCTTCAATTTCTGGTCTTTGGTGAGTCCAACCGTTGCGTCCTTGTTCCAATGCCCCCGCTGTAAATAATGTAATTGTTGAGGGTGTTTTGCGGCGTAATTCTGCCATTGCTTGGGTGACTGTTTGCCAAATTGGTAAACCATTGATAGCAAAAGATTCATAGGAACACCACAAAGTTCTCGCCCCCATTAAGGATAAACCAGCCGCTAAACCTGCACAAGCATCTTCGCTCAAAGGTTCGTAAACTTGACCTCCTGGGGCTTGATGATAGGTATCATCTGTGGTGGGGTGAATGATTTTTAATGCTTCATTAATATTACCAATTCCTGAAGCAGCGTTACCATCGGCGTTAGTCACAAGGAAGTTTTTATCCTTATTTCCTACTACTCCCACTAGCTTACCCATGACAGTTGTAGAAACTTGAGGAACTGCCCCAACTTGATATTCTACTAATGGTAATTCGCCAATTTCTGCTAAGGGTAATTCAAATTCTGTGACTACTGTTTTCGCAGCCGGACCACCTCCAGCCCGTTCGGCATTTGTCCGCACAATTTGCCATGCTGGGGCTGATAATGCCCGTTTTTGTAATGCGCTGACGATATGGGGCGCGGTTAAAGTATCTTGAGGATAGAGGTTGTGGGATTTTGCCCCTAAAGCGTGAACCCCTGCCCCTTTGAGTTGTTTGATAATAAATACCGTCAATTTACCACCGAGTGCTGAACGGGCAGCTTTATCCATACCTACTAATACCGCTTTGGTAAATTCTAGGCGCTTGGCAAAGGAAAATACCGTACTATCAACATATTCACCTGCTTGGTTTTGGTCGTCAAAATCTTTGGCATTGACTAATACGACTTCGGCAAAACCGTTACCTTGCCAATAGGCAATCATCTCTGCGTTGGTTTTCAAAGATACCATGCTGTGGTGTTCTTGGCTATAACCGTTCCACACTAATACGGGCAAGAAGTTGGTAGCGGTGGGGTAGGCGGTGTTAAAATGTGCCATTGCACTCATGATATAGGGTTCACCCAGTCCCCCGTCTCCCAGGGTGAAGGGGAAGAGTTTATCACGGTGCAGGAGGGCAGCGGCCATGGCGAAATGTTGTCCTTGTCCCAGGGGTCCAGCCGGTGCGAGAATGCCGGGAATGTAGCCGGAAAGGTGTCCTAATAATCCATGCTTTTCTCGAAAGCGATCGCCCAATTGTTGTACTGTAGAAATGCCCATGTCTTCCAAAGATCGGTCTAGGAACATGGCACTATAGAAACCGGGGGCGTGATGTCCCACTTCCGTGATAATGTTTTTATGTCCCAGCATGACCAAAGCTGCATAAGCTTCCGCTTGGCTGGCAAAACCGCCAGGATGTCCAGAAGCTTTACTAGCAGTGATTTGTAGAGTTAAGTAGCGCAGGGCATCAGCGGCCAGTAAGGTTTGATATACTGCTGTTGGATCTGTGGCATCTGTTATAGATATATTACCAGATGCGATCGCTGGTGTTGCCCCATAAGTTTCAAAATCTGGCAATGCTTCCCCAAAATATTGTATCCCTTCACAAAAATTTGGAACTGCGGAAGCTGCCTTTGTCGTAATTACTGTCATGTTGAGTACCTGAATAAAATCGGAAAAACTTGAGTTTCTGGTTTAATATAACCAAAATTTTACATCTTTAAGGATCTAATAGTTAATTGCTTTTTCGCAATATCACCATAAGTAGGTTAAATACTCATCTCACATGATTACTTGTTTTTCCTTTCATGTCATTACATCAGTATACGTAGGGGTTTAGCAGTGCTAAACCCCTACACATCTAGTTTTTTTGATAATCTTGTGAAAATTCAAATCTCAAGGGTTTATAGTTGAAGTTGAGTTATTCTGTAATTAATTGTGTAATCAAAATAGGAGAAAATTATGCAACTACTACCAGGACCAAAAGTATCAGCTACTATTCAAGTTTTAAACTGGATATTCAGACCCATGAGTTATTTGACAGAATGTGCCAAGACTTATGGTGATTTATTCACTTTAAAATTGCAAAGTAATTTACCACCAATGTTATTTGTTCATTCTCCTGAAGCAATGCAGCAGGTGTTAAGTAATGATCAAAAAGACTTGGAAGCACCAGGAGATTTAAACAGTATTTTTCAATATTTACTGGGCAAAAATTCTGTCATTAGTCTTAGTGGTAAAGCACATCAACGTCAACGTCAATTAATTATGCCTCCTTTTCACGGGGAAAGAATGCGAACTTATGCAGAATTAATTGAGAATATTACCACAAAAGTTTTTAATCAACAACCAAAAAATCAATCTTTTAATATTAGGAACATTACCCAAGATATCACTCTTCAGGTAATGATGGAAGCTGTTTTTGGCATTTATGAAGGAGAACGAGCAGAAAAACTTAAACATTTACTTTGTGAAATTTTAGAACAGGGTAGCAGTCCTTGGAGAGTTGCTTTTCTCTATCTTCCCAAATTGAAAGAAATCATAGGAATTTCTGAAATTTGGAAAAGACAAATGAAGAAACAGGAAAAAGCTGATCAACTCATTTATCAGGAAATTCAAGAAAGAAGAGAAAATTTTGATCCTAATCGCACAGATATTCTTAATTTACTTATGTCTGCTCAAGATGAAAACGGTCAACCTATGACTGATGCAGAATTAAGAGATGAATTGATGACTTTATTAGTCGCAGGTCATGAAACTACAGCCACAGCTATTTCTTGGGCTTTTTACTGGATTCATAAACTCCCGGAAGTTCGAGAAAAGCTATTAGTCAAATTGGATAGTTTAGGAGAAAATCCTGATTCTAATACTATCTTTAAATTGCCATATTTAACTGCTGTCTGTAATGAAACATTAAGGATTTATCCCATAGCAATGCTAACTTTTCCCAGAAAAGTAAAAACACCTATTTCTCTTTGTGGTTATCAACTTGAAGCAGGTACAATTATTATGGGTTCAATTTATTTAACTCATCAACGGGAAGATATTTATCCTCAACCTGAAAAATTCAACCCAGAACGCTTTTTAGAAAAACAGTTTTCTCCCTATGAATTTCTACCTTTTGGTGGTGGTGCAAGACGTTGTATCGGTTTAGCATTTGCCCAAATGGAAATGAAATTAATATTAGCTAAAGTTCTGAAAATATGGTCAATGAAATTAGTGAATACCGATGAAATTAAACCACAAAGACGGGGTTTAGTTACAGGTCCAAATGGTCCCATAAATTTAGAAATTCAGAATCTTCGTCAACCAGAATCTGTAAATTTAGAAACAGTCACAGTTTAACAGCAATAATTTCTCAAACAAGATCCCTGATTTATTGAATAAATTGGGGATCTATAGTAATCCTAAATAAGACGTATTTGTATAACCTGCCGTAAACATACATCTCTTCCTTCTCTACCTCTGCGCTCTCTGTGCCTCTGTGGTTCGTTCTCCGACAACAACTCAAATAGGATGGCTATATTATTGTAACTAATCTCCACTAAAATTTTACCTAATTTACTTGCAATTTGCCGTAAATATTAATAATATAAAAAAGCCAGGTTTCTATGTCATAAGAGATATGCAAGAATACGACGTTATCATCATCGGTGCTGGACACAACGGTTTAGTTTGTGCAGCTTATTTACTCAAAGCAGGTTATAGCGTCCTTCTACTAGAAAAACGTCCTGTTCCCGGTGGTGCAGCCACAACAGAAGAATGTATCCCAGACAAAGCACCAGGTTTTAAATTTAACTTGTGTGCCATTGACCATGAATTTATTCATTTGGGTCCAGTAGTAGAAGAATTAGAACTGACAAAATATGGCTTAGAATATCTAGATTGTGACCCAGTTGTATTTTGTCCTCACCCCGACGGTAAATATTTTTTAGCTCATAAATCCTTAGAAAAGACCTGTGCAGAAATTGCTCGTTATAATGAAAGAGATGCTAAAAAATATGCCGAGTTTACAAATTATTGGCAACGGGCAATTAACGCCATGATTCCCATGTTTAATGCCCCACCCAAATCAATTATAGATATTTTTGGTAACTACAATCTGCAACAAGTTAAAGATTTATTTTCTGTAGTTGGTTCTCCCGCCAAAAGTTTTGATTTTGTGCGAACAATGTTAAACAGCGCCGAAGATATTCTTAATGAATGGTTTGATGAAGAATTTCTCAAAGCCCCCCTATCTAGATTAGCATCAGAATTAGGTGCGCCACCTTCTCAAAAAAATCTGGCAATTGGGGTGATGATGATGGCTATGCGTCATAATCCTGGAATGGCTAGACCTCGCGGCGGTACAGGTGCATTGGTGCAAGCTTTGGTGAAATTAGTTAAGAGTAAAGGTGGGGTAATTCTCACAGACCAGCACGTAGAAAAGATTTTAATTGATGATGGTAAAGCGGTAGGAGTTAGGGTAGCAGGTGGTAAAGAATATCGAGCAAAACAGGGAGTAATTTCTAATATTGATGCTCAAAGATTATTCTTACAAATGACAGAAAAAAGTGATATTGATGCCGTTGATCCTGATTTGTGGGAAAGGTTAGAACGCCGCATTATCAATAACAATGAAACCATTCTGAAAATAGATTTAGCATTAGATGAACCTTTGCATTTTTCTCATCATGATCATAAAGATGAATATCTCATTGGTTCAATTCTCATTGCTGATTCTATGAATCATGTTGAGCAGGCTCATAATAAATGTACAATTGGCGAAATTCCCGATTCTGACCCCTCCATGTATCTCGTCATGCCTAGCGCCCTTGACCCTAGTTTAGCACCACCTGGTAAACATACTTTATGGATTGAATTTTTTGCTCCTTATCAAATTGCTAATGCAAAAGGTACAGGTTTAAAAGGGACAGGTTGGACTGATGAATTGAAAAACAAAGTTGCAGATAGAGTAATTGACAAATTAGCAACTTACGCCCCCAATGTGAAGAAAGCAACTATCGCTAGAAGAGTAGAAAGTCCGGCAGAATTAGGAGAAAGATTAGGGGCATACAAAGGGAATTATTATCATATTGATATGACAATGGATCAAATGATCTTTTTTCGACCTTTACCCGAATTAGCTAATTATAAAACCCCCATTGATAATCTCTTTTTAACAGGTGCAGGAACACATCCAGGTGGCTCAATTTCCGGTATGCCAGGACGCAATTGTGCGAGGGTATTTTTGCAGAATAAGCAACCTTTTAGTCAGGCTTTAAAGGATGCTAGAAATTCAATTAAGTCTACAGTTAATTCGGTATTTGGATAGACGGTTCTTATTCAGGTTAACTACCATATACCTGCGGCCAAGTTGTCAACAAAAATACTACAACCGCGCTGATAGCTAAGACACCTTGAATCAAATTCCCCACCACTGTACCGACAGTAATTCCTATACCAGCTTTTACCGCAGGCCATAATTGACGTTGATAAAGAAACTCACCAACAATTGCTCCTAACAGTGGTCCAAATAAAATCCCTAATAATGGACCACCAAAAGGTAAAGCTGGTAATAATCCAAAAAACCCCAGTAATAAACCCACGAATGCGCCAATTTGTCCCCACTTACTCGCACCGGCTTGTTTTGCTCCGATATAACCAGCAAGGAAATCAACTCCTGTACTCAGAAGTAAAACAATGATTGTCACAATCAGGGGAATTTTGATAGCTGCAAAGGAATTACTGACAATTCCCCAAATAACAATAGATATTAAAATCAAACTACTTCCAGGGATAGCTGGAACTACAGCACCGATAATCCCTACGAACATTACAGCCACTAAGAGTAAATAAATAATTTGCATAATTCATAATTTATAACTTTTAGAATCTCGTTAATCTCGTTCCCAGTCTCCGACTGGGAATGTTCATCACGCGGCTCTGCCGCTAGTAACGGGAGGCAGAGCCTCAAAGTTAGCATTCCTAGCCAGAGTCTAGGAACGAGAATGACCAAGAGTAACAGCTAATTTATCAGCAATTCCCGCAATCCAGTTTTCATCTTGTTTAGTGTAACTGCGGGGAGCATTTGCTGCTAAAATTAAAACCCCTTCTTGACCAATTGGTTGACAAATTACACCTTGTGTGTTTTCTGGTAAATAGTCAAATTCGATTTTACCAGGATAGACATACAAAGCCACTAAATAAATTGGCTTTTGTGTTTCTAATACTTTTTTTAAAATTATTCCTGGTACTACTTCCGATTTAGCAGCCAGAATACCGCGACGTAATAAAACTTTACCTTGATAATAAACTATGAGCGATCGCGTCACTGTATTAGTTAATAATAACCGCGTTGCCCAGGCTAATTCTATTTTCGCGGCTTCTGGTAATTCTGGATCTAAAAAAAATCCCTCTTCCCCAATTAATTCTACTGTCTCCGGTGTGCGCGGCTGTACCTGTTGCCAAATTAAACCAGTTAAAATTAACACCGCACTCAAAATTACCCCCAGCACATCTCCTCGTGCTTGGGAATTTGTCAGTTCCGGTGTTAACAACCGATTCATTAACAAAAGCACAGCACCTAAACCCCCAACAACTAAGGGTAAACGCCGTAAAACTCGATTAGGATCTGATTTGGTCATTAGGAATAGGAGTCAGGAGTCAGGAGTGAGGAGTCAGGAGTCACCGAGTCAGGAGTCAGGAGTCAGGAGTCAGGAGGAGGAAGAAGAAGAAGAAGAAGAACTATAATATTCCCCAATTACCAATCACCAATTACCAATCACCAATCACCAATCACCAATACTTTACTCTTCCCCTGGTTCTAATATGCGTTGGAACAGATAACCAGTACCTCTAGCGGTGAGAATTAGTTCAGGGTTGCTGGGATCATCTTCTAATTTTGCCCGTAAACGAGAGATATGTACATCCACAACGCGAGTATCTACATGGCGTTCAGGAGTATATCCCCATACTTCCTGCAAAATTTCTGAGCGGGAAAAAGCTTCACCAGAACGACTGACTAACAATTCTAATAAGCTAAATTCCATACCGGTTAAGCGAATGCGCTCATCACCCTTATAAACTTGACGCTTATTTGTATCAATTTTGATGGTGCTGACATGAATCACCCCAGAACTAGGAATACCATTTGCACCTGTTTTGTCCACCCGTCGCAAGACTGAACGAATCCGTGCTTCTAGTTCTTTGGGTGAAAAGGGTTTAACGACATAATCATCCGCACCCAATTCTAAGCCGGTGATGCGATCTGCCACATCTCCCAAAGCGGTGAGCATAATAATGGGGACATCGGATTCTTTGCGTAATTCTTGACAAACGCCATAACCATCTAGTTTTGGCATCATTACGTCTAAAACTACTAGGTCTGGTTCAGCTTTGCGAAATATTTCTAAAGCTTCCTCACCATCTCCTGCTGTCACTACATCGTAGCCAATCATGGAAAGGCGTGTTTCCAAAATCCGCCGAATGCTGGCTTCGTCGTCTACTACCAGGATTTTTTCTTTATGACTTTCCAAGTTTTGTCATGCTCCTTAACTAAAATTTTTGATGATTAATTTTAAATATCATAATATTAAGATATCATTGCTCTCAATTGATTTGGAAAGAGCTTCCAACTATTACTATTATTAGATGTTCGTTTTTTCCAAAATTTAAGGAAAAATTAAGATTATTAACTAAAATTTAAGCATGGCAAAGCCAAAAACCATTTATATCTGTAGTAGTTGTGCAGCGGAATTCTCTCAATGGTTCGGAAAATGTTCAAATTGTGACACTTACGATTCTTTAGTTGAGCAAAATATTAGTTCTTTTATCGGGGATATACCTAGCCGGTCTGGAGTGGGAAATTGGCAAGCTGGAGGTCATAGTAAGTCTCATAATAAACCAGCTAAAGCCAGATCTTCTCTGACTTTTGACCAAATTAGCGATCGCCAAATTGCTCGTTGGGAGTCCGGTTATGGGGAATTAGATCGAGTTTTAGGTGGTGGAATTGTTCCCGGTTCGATGGTGCTAATTGGTGGTGATCCTGGTATCGGTAAATCAACTTTACTACTGCAAGTTTCTAACCAATTGGCGCAAAAATACCGAATTCTCTATGTGACTGGAGAAGAATCTGGACAACAGGTAAAATTGCGTGCTTCTCGTTTGGGAATGTCAAAACCACCCACGCTAGTCACGGAAGATCCTGAAAACAAAGATCCGGAAAAACCGATAGATCCTGACAGTATAGGTGCAAATTTGTATGTTTTGCCAGAAACGGATTTAGAAGAAATTCTGAGGGAAATAGATTCTCTAAAACCAAATGTAGCGGTAATAGATAGTATCCAAACAGTGTTTTTTCCTGCTTTGACATCAGCACCGGGTTCAGTTGCTCAAGTCAGGGAATGTACCGCAGCTTTGATGAAGGTGGCAAAACATGAAGATATTACGATGTTAATTGTGGGTCATGTTACCAAAGAAGGAGCGATCGCCGGTCCCAAAGTATTAGAACATTTAGTAGATACCGTATTATATTTTGAAGGCGATCGCTTTGCTTCCCACAGATTATTAAGAACTGTAAAAAACCGTTTCGGAGCAACCCACGAAATTGGTATATTTGAAATGGTATCCCAAGGATTAAAGGAAGTTGATAACCCTTCCGAACTGTTTTTGGGCAATCGTGATGATCCGGCTCCGGGTACGGCTATTGTGGTAGCTTGTGAAGGAACAAGACCAATAGTTGTGGAATTACAGGCTTTAGTCAGTCCTACCAGTTACCCATCTCCTCGTCGGGCGGGTACAGGCATAGATTATAATCGCTTAGTGCAGATTCTCGCCGTCTTAGAAAAGCGTGTAGGGATACCTATGTCCAAATTAGATTCTTACGTTGCTTCTGCGGGGGGATTAAATGTAGAAGAACCAGCGGTAGACTTAGGAATTGCAGTAGCGATAGTTGCCAGTTTCCGCGATCGAATCGTTGATCCTGGTACAGTCTTAATTGGGGAAGTAGGGTTAGGGGGACAAGTGCGGTCGGTTTCCCAAATGGAACTACGCTTAAAAGAAGCCGCGAAACTAGGATTTAAAAGAGCCATAGTTCCTAAAGGGACAAAATTCCCTGAGATTGGGATTGAGATACTACCAGTAGGTAAAGTCATAGATGCAATTATTGCGGCTGTTCCTCATCAAGAATTGACAGAAGAAGATTTAGAACCTGATGAGGATTAATAATCAAAGGCTAGGATTTAGTAGTTCAAAATAATACAATTGTTGGATACCCCTTTCCAAAAGTGGAGAGGGGTTTTTTATTTCTCACATTTTTGTAAAAAAGTTTGATAATGCTGTTCTAATGCAATTAAATTAGGTTTAAATCTGTCTTTTTCAGGAAGTAGTAATTTTTTGCCGCTAAGTCCTTGATAATCAGTACCACATAAGCTAGGGGAGATTACCACTTCATAGCTTTTTGGATCTATAGATAGTAAGTGTTTATCAAAAAGTATGTGTATATCTGCTCGAAGTAAAATTCCATTAGAAGGATGATTTGTTTCATAACCAAGATAGGGAATAATATGAGCAGCTTGTAAAACATTTTTTGTGTCAAATCCTGTAATGGAACACTTTCCTTGATAGGCTTTTAGTAGATCACTACGAAACTTAGCTTGTCCTTTGCGTTGAACAACTACAGATACAACTCGCTCTCTATCATCTGTAATATTCTGCGGATCAAATTCATTTTCAAGAGCATGAAGTAATTCTCTAGAAAGGTCGTCTTTTGGCTCTTCTCCAGCCATCAGGTGCATTAACCTTACGTAAATATCATCCTCTTCCTCTGAATTAAAGTCACGTTGCTTTATATATTTCTGATAAACAAAAGCTAATTTTACAAAATCTATTTTATCCCAAGGACTAATATTTCTTGAATTTTCGTGAGGACTTTCTTCTGCTCCTAACTTTGTATTTTGATAACGTTCTTCTAGAATTTCCTTTTCCAATTTTGCCTGAAATAAAAATAACTCTTTTGATAATTTATCTTTTGGACTTTCACCGGATGAAAGAATAATAAGCTTCAGTAGAACATCTTTTTTCTGCTTAAAGTTTAAGGTATGCTGCTCTACATATTTTATAAAGACAAAAGTGATGGTTTCCCAAACTTTAATTTCTGTTTCTGGAAAGACATCTAGTGTAAAACATTTTAACCAGTTTTCAAAACTGTCAGTTACAAAAACACCGACAAGTGAATAAATTCTGTTAATTTGATTAAGCTGTTCAGATGTAATTTGGCTAACTGGTCTATTACGCGGAATAAGTTTTTCCAAAGACTGGCTTTTAATTGTCATCTTACCAGTTTTACGATTTAAAATTCTTGTTTTGATTTTCAAATTTTCGTTATTTGACATTTTTTACTTTACCTTATTAATACTATTTACCATTACTTTATCCCAACTTTTCATCCAAGATTGCTTCTATATCTTGCTCACCATAGATGACTCTGAGAATCTCTATACCTGAATCTGAAGAAAGATAAAAAACAAGATACTTGTTAAATCCTTTTGGCGATTTTTTCCCACACAGTTTTACGGATATCTCCCGAATCATCAGGAGTCATCTCAGTTGCATTTATACTGCTGTAACCACCATGATACCATCAACTAGCAATAACTAATTATACCTATCTCATTTTCTATCAAAAACTACTTTGACTAGTCTCTCCTACAAACAGCTTCTAAAGCTTTCATAGTTTCCCCCTACCAAATCAATAATCTTAACTTAGAGATTTTGTTACTTAAGTACAACCTTAATCAGCACTTAAATAAATCTAAACTATAGACAATAATATCTTAACTTTCGACTGATATTGTTGATGCCATTACCTGCAATTTCTCATAAGCAAATTGTCTTTCTCTCAAAATACTTTAAATATTACTTCTCCTATGGTGACACTCAAAGGTTTTGCTTCTTTACCCGCCGATACCTTAGCTGCTGGACCAGCTTCGGGTGCGGCTGTACCTAATCCTACCAATGGACGTACCACACCCTTTCCTGGTCAACCTGTGCAAGGTTTTAGTGGTGTCCAATTTGCTCCTAATGGTGGTGGTTCTGTCTTTTGGTTCTTAGCAGATAACGGTTTTGGGGCAAAAAATAACAGTGCTGATTTCCTCCTGCGACTTTACCAAGTTGACCCCAATTTTGCGGGTACAGAAAACGCTAATGGTTCTGTAGCGGTTCAAAACTTCATTCAACTCTCTGACCCCAATAAATTAATCCCCTTTGATATTGTCAATAAAAACACAGCCAAACGGGAACTGACCGGGGCTGACTTTGATGTAGAGTCCTTTGTGATTGATGCTAAGGGCGATATTTGGGTCGGTGATGAATTTGGAACTTACCTACTACATTTCAATAGCAATGGTGTTTTATTAGATGCACCCTTCGCCACTCCTAACCTTGTTAAACTAAATACCCTCAACGGTCAAGCCCCCATTGTCATTGGCCATCGTGGTGCTAGTGGTGAACTACCAGAACATACAATAGAAGCTTACCGCCTGGCAATTTTGCGCGGTGCAGACTTCATTGAACCAGATTTGGTATCCACTAAGGATGGGGTATTAATTGCCCGTCATGAACCTAACCTGATTAACACCACCGATGTAGCTAGTCGTCCCGAATTTGCTAGTCGGAAAACTACTAAGATAGTAGATGGTGTTGCTGAAGAAGGTTTCTTTGCTTCAGATTTTACCTTGGCAGAAATTAAAACTCTGCGGGCTGTAATGCCTCAAGGTTTCCGAGATCAGTTATACAACGGTCTTCTCCAAGTTCCTACCCTGGGCGAAATTATTGATTTGGTGAAAGAGGTTGAGGTACAAACTGGTAAGAAAATCGGTATTTATCCTGAAACCAAACACCCCACCTATCACGACAATTTGGGTTTGTCTCTGGAAGAAAAACTGATTGACACCCTCAAAGTCAAAGGATTTACTGATCCCAAACGGATTTTCATTCAGTCCTTTGAAGTCAGCAATCTCAAGGATTTAAACAACACCATCATGCCGACTGCTGGTGTGAATCTGCCCTTAGTGCAATTGCTTGATGCCTACGATGTCGCCAACGATGGCACACTGTTGTATCAAGATGTTTACGCTCGTCCCTACGATTTCACTGTTAAGGGAGACACCCGCACCTATGGAGATTTATTAACTCCTA
Organism: Dolichospermum sp. UHCC 0406; assembly: GCF_009712025.1. Classification (NCBI taxonomy): domain Bacteria; kingdom Bacillati; phylum Cyanobacteriota; class Cyanophyceae; order Nostocales; family Aphanizomenonaceae; genus Dolichospermum; species Dolichospermum sp. UHCC 0406. Next base: position 138,710 of record NZ_VILA01000022.1, on the reverse strand, counting down.
CTGGTTTGAAAGAAATTGCTGCCTACGCTGATGGTATTGGACCCTGGAAACGGCAGATTGTTTCGGTGAAAACAGTTGATAACAATAATGATGGTAAACCTGACGATCTCAATAACGATGGTGTGATTAACGATGCGGATAAAGTTACCCTAGCACCCACCAGCTTAGTTAGTGATGCCCACAAAGAGGGTTTGGTTGTCCATCCTTACACCTTCCGCAATGAAAGCCGTTCTCTAGCATCAGATTACAATAACAATCCTGAGTTGGAGTACCGTCAATTCATTAGTTTGGGTGTAGATGGTTACTTTACTGACTTCCCCGGTACAGGAGATTTGGTGCGTGATCAAATTACTGCTAATCAAGTCCGATCGCCCCAAAATCCCACTGTTCTCTCTACTCCTAAATTTGATACCCTCACAGGCAAAGCCCCCATCGTCATCGGTCACCGGGGTGCAAGTGGTGAACGTCCAGAACATACCCTAGCATCCTACAAATTAGCGATCGCTCAAGGTGCAGATTTCGTTGAACCCGATTTAGTGGTAACAAAAGATGGTGTCTTAATTGCCCGTCATGAACCCATGTTAGCAGTCGGCGTTCTCAATACTGATGGCACAATTCAACGAGATGCTAATGGTAAGCCAGTTATCAATACTACTGATACGAGTACGGATGTTTACTTACGGGATAAGTTTGCCGATCGCCTGAAAATCAAAAATTTAGATGGTCGCAATGTCGTCGGTTGGTTTGCTGAAGACTTTACCCTGGCAGAAGTTAAGGAACTGAATGCGATTGAACGGATTCCTGCTTTGCGTGGTACTACTTTCGATCAAGATGGATTGAAAGTACCAACCCTGAAAGAAGTCATTGATTTGGTGAAACAAGTCGAACTAGAAACAGGTCGCAAAATCGGTATTTATCCTGAAACCAAACATCCTACTTTCTTTCAACAGCAAGGTATCAATACTAGCCAAATTTTAGCAGACACCCTCAAAGCTGAGAACTTTACCGACCCATCTCGGATCTTCATTCAATCCTTTGAAGTTGCCAACCTCAAGGCGCTGAAAAACACCATCATGCCCACCGCAGGGATTGATATTCCTCTGGTGCAATTGTTTGGTGGTTCAGGTCAACCTTATGACTTTGTAGTTGCTGGTGATACCCGCACCTATACCAATTTGTCCACCCCCGCAGGTTTAGCCGAAATTGCTACCTACGCTAAAGGAATTGGTCCTAATAAACAGCGGATTATTCCTCAGTTGACAGTGGATGCCAATAAGGATGGACAGCCTGATGATCTCAATGGTGATGGACAAATCAGTGATGGCGATCGCATTTTAGGCGCTCCTACAACCCTCATTCAAGATGCCCACAAAGCAGGTTTAATCGTTCACCTCTACACCTTGCGGAATGACAGTTTCTTCCTCCCCGCAGATTATAAAGGCGACCCCGGTGCAGAATTCCGTAAATTCATTGATTTGGGTGTAGACGGCTTTTTTACCGATTTTCCAAAAACCGGGCGTTCTGTCTTAGTAAATAATTACCTGGCTGGTACAGGCTACGCTAATCCCAACGGGAATTTAAATACTCCTTACTTCAATAATTCCCCAGAATACTTTGCTCCTAATCAACCCTACTACGGCGACCTCGTAACAGCGAATTTGAACCGCTCCCAAGGCTTTGAAGGCATGGCATTTAGCCCTGACCGTCAAACCCTCTATCCGATGTTGGAAGGAACTGTTGTCGGCGATCCTGCTGGTTCTGTACGGATTTATAAATTCGATGTAGCCAGTGAAAGCTACCAAGGATTGGTAGGACGTTATCAATTAGCCAGTACCAGTAATGCGATCGGTGATTTCACTCCCATCAATAACAACGAGTTCCTAATTATTGAACGCGATAATAACCAAGGTACTACAGCCGCTTTCAAGAAGATATTCAAAGTTGATTTCAGCAAGATTGATGCTAATGGCTTTGTTTCCAAAGAGGAAGTCGCAGACCTCCTAAATATCCAAGATGCTAAGGATCTCAATGGTGATGGCAAAACTACATACAATATGCCTTTCCAAACCATTGAAGATGTGTTGGTAATTGATAGCAAAACCATTTTGGTGGCAAACGATAACAACTATCCCTTCTCCATTGGTCGTCCTCCAGGAATTGACAACAATGAGATGGTGGTCTTGGAACTAGACAAACCTCTTGCCCTTGATCCCCGTCTAGGTCTATCTGCGTCTATAGCAGAAGCTACCCAATATGTGGCGGGGACAACTGGTAAAGATGATTTGTTTGTCAGTGGTGGCACTGATGGCATCAATGACACCATCTTCACTGGCGCAGGTGATGACACTGTTGATACTGTCTTGGGTGCAAGTTCTCCCTTTGCTGGTAACAATATCGTTGATTCGGGTAGCGGTGATGATACGATCTTTGTGAATAAGGGCGATCGCACTTTCGGTAGTGATGGCAATGACACCTTTGATGCTAGAGATGGTCAAGGTGGCAACCGCATATCTGGTGGTGTGGGTGATGATACCTTCTACTTAGGTAGCAATGACCGGGCTTTGGGTGGTGATGGTAAAGATATCTTCAGAGTTAGTCTTGGTGGTGGTAACTTAATTTCCGGTGGTGCCGGCGCTGACCAATTCTGGATTGTCAATGCTGAATTACCCTCTTCGGCTAATACCGTGCTTGACTTCCAACTGGGTACGGATGTTATCGGTATTCAAGGTGCTGTTAGCTTAGGTATTACCACATCAACATTGAAGTTAAATCAAGTTGGTGGAGATACTGCGATTGTCTTCAACAATCAAACCTTAGCTACTCTGACTGGGATTCAAGCCAGTAGTTTGAGTTTGACAGATTCTAAACAGTTTGTCTTTGCTTAGAATCTAATTCTCCCGTAGGGGTTTAGCGCAATGCGTTAAGCCCTGACGGGGCAAAATCTCTGTAGTTTGGTTTGCATTTTTTTGATCGAAAACTGCTGTAAGAGGTTGTTTGAAAAGTATTATATGAAACCCATAATCTCCAAAAACTTAACCCCCCTACCCCCCTTCCCTACAAGGGAATGGGGGTTTTAAAGCCTCTCCCCTGCAAGGGGAGAGGTTTGGAGAGGGGTCAGTTTATACATTAAAAACTTTTCAAACATCCTCTTAGAAGTGTAATCAATCTCAGGAATCTGGGTTATTTTGTAATCACAACAGTGACAAACAGAGATTCCTAGGTCGGGCTTCGCTATCGCTCCTAATCTCAAAGCAAGTTATTGTATTGTAAAATAGGAAATATGAATTGAGTTTGTAATTAGGAATATACTATGACTATAGAACGCTGGAATGACGAAATGCTTGATGAATTAGCATCAAGTGTAAGTGAATTAAGAGAAAGTATGACTGAGGTTAAAGATGGTATAGATGGTTTAAGAATAACTGCTCAAGCTTTGTTACAATTGGCTGCTCAAAATCAACAAAATATGGAATTAATAAAAGAAAGACAGGCTGAAAGTGATCAGAGATTTAATGTTATACTTGAGGAAGTTCGCTATTTAATTCGAGGTAATCAAGCGAGCTAGGGATTGAGTATTACATGGAACACTAATGGTAAGTTTAAACGTACTTCAGGAAGAAGGGCTGTACCATCGAACAGAGCATCTAAGGTTTGAATCATAACTTTTTCCTATACTGCATTACTACCATTATATCGCCTTCAATCTCCTTGTTAAAAAGCGAACTGCTTGCAGCAGTGCTTGCGCTATCGCATCCCATCATCCCCCAAAACAGCGAACTGCTTGCAGCAGCGCTTCGCTATCGCACCTCCCATCATCCCCTACAACAGCGAGCCTATTTAGTTGAGGATGATAATGTTACGAGCGGCTGAGTAATAACTTTTCTGTTTTTAGCTACCTGTTTTTTTCTTAAATCTTGACAAATTTCATGCAAATCATAATTAAAAGCTTTAGCGTGTTCTTCTCGGATTTTGTAAATTTCTTCTAATACTTCATCTTTCCACATATTTAATCTCCCATAAGTTCATAAGGTGTACAAATCGTTGGTAGTTCATATCCAGATTGAATACTAATTTGTGAGAGTTTTTTCTGGATTTGTGCATTGGCAATATGTTTACAGTTCCATGTTAACAAATAATCTACTTTATAAACAGTGGCTAAGGCAATATGCAAGGCATCATCAGATGCTTTAGGAGGAAGATTGCTTTTTGTCAGAAATTGCTGGGCTAATTCTTCCACTGCTTCATTGAGTGCTAATAATGGTAACTCACTTATTAGATCCAGTCGTTTAGTAGCTATTTCTTGATCTCCTCTGGCTAATTCTTCTAGAACTACTTCCGAAATATATAGAGTAAAATTTTCCCGACGAGTATCCCACCAATTTTGTGTAATTACTGAATTTGAAGCAGTAATTAGATTAGTGCTTGGTCTAATTGTTAGATAGCCAATAATACTGGTATCAAGATATAGACTTTCAATCATTATTAAATATTTAAAAAAATTATTTATTATTTTACTATATGATTGCTACAAACAACCGATCGCATCCCACATCCCCAAAAATGGTACATCCCACATCCCAAAAGCGAACTGCTTGCAGCAGCGCTTCGCTATCGCACTTCCCACATTCCCAAAAAGCGAACTGACAAGTCAGCGCTTGCGCTGTCACAAATTAAATTCCTGTCAGACTATAATAAAATCAAGGGATAATCTACTAAATAATAGCCTTGGTGATGACTAAAAAAGAAAAACTATGGCAAAAAGCTAAAAATAGTCCAGAAAATCTAACTTTTGATGAATTTGAAACTCTCCTCATTCAGAATGGGTGGGAATTTAGTCGTCAAAAAGGAAGTCATCGTTTATGGTATTCACCGAGTGGCAAACCTTTACCAATTCAACCTCGTAAAGATGGAAAAGCAAAACTCTATCAAATTCAGCAGTTCTTTGAATATCAAGAGGGAAATCAGTAATGACTTTAAATAATTATAATTTTAATGGCTTTACAATTAATTTATATATTGATGAACAAGGAGATTGGTTAGCACATTTCCAAGAAATACCTAACATTTCAGCTTTTGGTGATACTCCCGAAGAAGCTTTGCAAGAACTAAAATTAGCCTGGGAGTTAGTGAAGGAAGATTATCAACAAAAGGGTAAAGAAATTCCCTTTGCTCCTGTGCGTAGAAAACTGTACTCTTCATGAAGCGATTCCTGCGGAGCGCTTCGCTATCGCACCCCCACCCCCAAAACAGCGAACTGCTTGCAGCAGCGCTTCGCTATCGCACCTCCTCGACATCCCCAAAAGCGATTCCTAGGTCGCGCTTCGCTATCGCATTCCCACATCCCCAAACATCGAACTGCTTGCAGCAGCGCTTCGCTATCGCACTCCCCCTATTCCTAAAAGCGATTCCTAGGTCGGGCTTCGCTATCGCTCCTCCCATCATCGCAAAACAGTGATTATTCTTGATGGGTACCAATAAAACGAATAAAAATAATCCCAATCTCATAACGAATGTGGACAATTAAACGATAATTATTACCTTTAATATTAAAGACTAATCGATTATTAGTAATAATACTGGCATTAGCATAAACTTCTTTAATGTCTGATGGACTTTGCCAATTTGCACGGGTAGCATCATCAAACCATGCTTTTAAAGGCTGTTCTGTATCAGGATATTTTTGCCAATATTCTCTTAGGGTAGTCCGAGCAATAATTCTCATTGTAATAATATTATTTATCAAAAATTAGTTTACTTGGCATTTGCAGTTTGCGCTAACTGATACCATTCATCAATGGGTAAAGGCAAAACTAATTTATTGACACTAGATTTAACTGCTACTTCCCAAACAGAAATTGCTGAAATTAATAAGCCATTTTGGGATTCTTCACTTTCAATAGCTTCTTGCGCTGCTTGTGATAATTGACTAGGCTCATGAAGCAACCATAGCCAAATATGGGTATCTAGAAAAATCATTCTGCTAATGCTTGCCAAAGTTCAGGCATAGGTTCATCAAAATCACTAGCAATGGTAATAGGTTTTCCTTTGAGTGGGTAATTCTTTGTAGTGTTTATCTGTTGTGAAATTAGATCAATGTTTCCTGCTTTAAATTCTAGAAACTTCCATTCCATCATCCCTAAAAGCGATTCCTACGGTCGAATTTTCGCTCTCCCACATCCCTACATCTTTTTATCCTCCCCAAAACGTAGGGGTTTAGCACTGCTAAACCATTACCCAACGACTAACTAGCAGCGACATATTTACAATGATTTTCATGTTGAGGAATTATCTTGATTTTCGACATTTTTGGATATGGAAATAACCTAAATATCTACCGATTTTGTACCCAATATTTTATCGGTTTGTGTACCCGATATCGTAGGGGTTTAGCATTGCTAAACCCCTACCAAACTAGAAATCAAGACTGAATCACATAGTAGTTGTCGGCATCACCAACTCCTGTCCCATTATTCCGATAAAATCCCAAGTTAACTGCTCCAGGATTTTGTTGCCACAAATAAAAACCAGATACTCCATTTTGAGTTCCATAACCTGCAAAAATTCCGGTATGTTGATAGGAACCGTTATCATAACTATTATTTGGTCCAGCAAAAGTTGCGATCGCAGTACCTACAGCCACATTACCATTTCCCATGACATTAGCTCCTCGTTTCCAGTTAGTGGTGAAGTAATAAGGACTAGAGCTATTAATTCCTGTGGCATAAGCAACTAAATCCCAACATTGATATATATTTTCACTGGGATAACCATCTACATCAATGTATTGACCATTTAACTGTCCATTCTGTAACTGGGTTAAACGAGTTGAAGTAGTCATTAAACCGGATGGTGCAGGTGGTGTTACAACAACTTTCTCCCAAGATATATCCATAAATGCAGCACCACCACCTTCCCACATATCGTAACCGACATCATACCAACCCGCAGGCAAAGTGAATTTCACCTCGTAATAGTCACCATAAGCATATAACCATTGATTAGCAGGTGTGATATTGTAAGAACCGCCTTGTCCCCAAGCACCATTTGCCCAGAGGTGGAAACCATCATCTCCACGCACCCGGAATTTATATTCGCTACCATCAAAATATTGTAGAGTCCAAGCACCCATCACAAAGAAATTATGAGGGAGACGAGCGTTATCACCATTAGGCGCATCTTGTCCCCAATTAGCATTAATACCAATTTTGCCATCACTGCGAACATTAGAGCCTAAATTAGCATTACCAATCAGATTCCCCTGATCACGGAAAATATCAAAGGAAGGTGCAGTACCTTGTCCATCCCAATGGTAAATAGATCCATTCCAGTATTTTGAAGTATCTACATTGTCATTGAAAGCCTGATGTCCTTCCAGTTTGAAATTTATTGAAGCAATACCAGAATCTTCCTTATATTCAATGGTAACAGGATAATACCCACCCGTTGAACGGAAGTAACCAGAATACCAGCCAATTTGATTGTACTTATTTACTACATATTCATTACCAATTTTTACATTAATGCCATCATCAGCACCAGTGGTAATATGATACAGTCCAGGTGCAAAATAATGAGTAGTTTGATAACGTGCAGAGAAGTTATCCGTCGGAGTATTTGGGACAGATCCATTACCCCAATCCCGGCTAAAGCTGCCAGTAATATCGGTAAAACCTTCTGTGTAAGTAGGTGTACCTGATAAATCTTTATTTCCGAAATAGTCGGTTGTCCAAATGCCAACAGGATCAGATTTACCCACAATAGTGAAATTGCGATTAGGCTCATCTAGAATATCTAGATCACCTGTATGAGTGCTACCATTCATTAACCAAACAAGATTTTGACCATTGGCATAATTGCGCCAGATAATATCGGATTTACCATCATTATTGAAATCTGCCGCGCCCATAATATGCCAGTTGAGATCCCCAACCTTATCAACATTGGCGGTACTAGCGCGATTTACGCCATTCATCAACCAGATGGAATTATCCCCTGTAGTTGCATTTCTCCAAAGAATATCAATCTTGCCATCACTATTAAAGTCACCTGTTCCCACAATGCGCTGATTAAGATTGGTATCAGCTTCTAAATCAACTCGACCAATAACTTGATAATTCTTCATCATCCAAACCTGATTAGCACCTGTGACATAATTACGCAAGAGAATATCTACATTACCATCTTGGTTAAAATCACCTGTGCCTACAATATGCCAATCATTGCTCGATACTGCCTCAATCTCCTTAATATCAATGCGCTGATTACCATTCATTAACCAAATACGAACATAACCTGGAGAATTAACCCAGTGATAACGTTGAATAATGTCTGTATTACCATCATTATTAAAGTCTCCAGTGCCTACAAAATACCAAGCTCCATCATTTTTATCACCTCCATCATCAAGGTCTATCCAACTAGCAGAGGTCCCATTCATTGCCCAAGCACCAAGGTTTCCATCAGATAGATTTTTCCAGAGAATGTCAGTTTTACCGTCTTTATTAAAGTCAGTAACCAATCCTAAATGACTGGTTTTAGTATTATCAGCAATTACAACTGTGGCATTATTAGCAGTTCCAACCACATAATTAACATTATTTACTAGGCTCAAAACTACTGTTTCATTGCCTTCATAAATAGCATCATCAATGGGATTAATGTTAACCGTAGCTGTAGAAGAATTAGCTGCAAAAGTCGCAATCCCATTTAATGCGTTGTAGTCTATGCCATTAGTTGCTGTACCCCCAACAGAGTAATTAACAGATAAAGATGAAGCTATATTTCCTATTCTTGTAAAAGTAAACTGACCAGGATTTGCAGTTTGTCCAGTTGAAGTTTCTCCTGCATTAGCATCACTTGCACTAATAGTAATTGTTGGTTTCTCAATACCAATAACACCATCACCATTTACATCTATAGCAAAAACAGATTCTTTACCCAAAGCTTCAGCAGAATTTAATCCCCATGCTCCTTCAGAAGAAATCCAATTCCAATTATTATCTAAATGCCAGATATGCAGGAAGTTTCCAGAAACATTTTTCCAGAGAACTTGATTATCTCCATTCACGGTTTCTACTGCTAGAGTTTGCCATCCTGAATAGATATCTTGATAGATTTGTTGTCCACCATTTCTGATAGTAATTGGGGTATTTGTTCCTGCTTGAGCAAAATATTTGTTGGCTGTATCTTTGAGTAAATAAGTATTACCTATTATGTCAATATTTGTGAATAACTGATTTGTCCCGCTTAGATTAAGGCTGGTGGTAGAGTCCAGCGTATTATTTACGATATCTAATACCATGTGTACACTCTGAGTTCATATATATTCATCATGATTACAGATTATGTTTAATCATGACTACAGTATTATTACTGAATTTAATACAGTCAGTAAATTGGAAAATCTGTAGGGGCGCAGGCCCTGCGCCCTTTCCAATCCCACCAATCCCACAATTGCCACCGCTACAGCCGTAGGAACAATTACCAATGATGATGTGGCAGTCGTAAACAATGCACCAATAGTTGCTAACCTAATCGCAGATCAAAATGCTAAACAAGGAACTGCTTTCAACTTCCAAATTCCCACCAATACCTTCACAGATATTGATGCGGGTGATATTCTCACCTATTCAGCAACATTAGAAAATGGTAATGCTTTACCAAATTGGTTAACCTTCAATTCTACAACTCGGACTTTTAGCGGTACTCCCACTAATGATAATGTAGGGAATCTGAATGTTAAAGTAGCAGCTACAGATAAAACAGGAGCATCTGTTAATGATACGTTCACTATTAAGGTACAAAACGTGAATACCGCACCCATCCTCAAAAATCCACTTTTAGATCAAACAGTTAAGGTCAATTCTACCTTTACATTTACACTACCCAAAGATACCTTCTCCGATCCAGACGCAGTTAATCCCTATAAAAACCTCGTCATCTTTGGTGATAGCCTCTCAGATACAGGTAATGCCTACAAAGCATCTGGTAACACCTTTCCACCATCACCTAATTATCAAGGTCGTCTTTCTAATGGCTTAATTTGGGTTGATTACTTTGCACCTGATTTACAATTTACAAACCAATCAATTCAAAATTACGCCTTTTTGGGCGCAAATACAGGAGTAAGTAATACTTTTGGGCAAATAACCGTACCTGGATTACTCACACAAATTCAGCAATTTAAAACTGTAAATGCCAATTCTATTGGTAAAGATGGACTGTATGTAATCTGGACTGGTGCTAATGATTTTCTGAATCTTGCCACAGATCCTACTCAGGCTGTGACTAATGCAGTTACTAATATTAGTAGTGCAATTACAACTTTAGCCGGATTAGGTGCTAAAGAAATTGTCGTTGGCAATTTATCAGACTTGGGTGCTACTCCTTTGAGTATTGCTAATAACAATGTAGCGAATGCCAGAGCAATTTCTATTGGTTTTAATGCAGCTTTAACTCAAGCTTTAACTAACTTAGAACCAGCCCTCAATGTTGATTTATCTTTAGTAGACATCTTTGGTTTGAGTACAGCATTTCAGACTAATCCTGCTAATTACAAATTCACGAATATTACTCAGCCGCTAATTACAGTCACTACGCCAGTTAACCCTGATCAATATGCTTTTTGGGACGATGTTCATCCCACAACCAGACTGCATCAGTTAGTAACAGATACATTTGAAAATACACTGCTCAAGGATGGTGTAATTCCTGATTTAATTAAATATTCTGCCACGTTAGCTGATGGTAGTAATTTACCAGATTGGCTGAATTTCAACTCTACAACTCGCACCTTTAGTGGTACTCCCAACACAGGAAATGTCGGTAAATTAGATGTCAAGGTAATTGCGACAGATAAAGCCGGGGCAACTGTCAATGATATCTTTACTCTCGCAGTCAACCAATCTACAACTGTAGGAACTCCAGGAGATGATAAATTAATTGCCACTCCTGGTAGTCAATTCGATGGTCAAAACAATATTGTATTTACAGGTGCAGGTAAAGATGAGTTAGACCTGTCCACTGTATCTGTTTTTCCCAACTCAGGTAGCAATATCGTTGATCTGGGTAGCGGTGATGATACTATCTTTGTGAATAAGAGCGATCGCGCTTTCGGTAGCGATGGTAATGATACCTTTGATGCTAGAGATGGCCAAGGTAATAACCGCATATCCGGTGGTGTCGGTGATGATACCTTCTACTTGGGTAGCAATGACCGGGCTTTGGGTGGTGATGGTAAAGATATCTTCAGAGTTAGTCTTGGTGGTGGTAACTTAATTTCCGGTGGTGCTGGTACTGACCAATTCTGGATTGTCAACGCTGAACTACCGAAAGCTGCTAATACCGTGCTTGACTTCCAACTGGGGACTGATGTGATTGGGATTAGTGGTGCTGTCAGTTTAGGTATTACCACATCCACACTCAAGTTAAATCAAGTTGGTGCAGATACTGCGATTGTCTTCAATAATCAAACTCTAGCTACTCTGACGGGAATTCAAGCCAGTAGTTTGAGTTTGACAGATCCTAAACAGTTTGTTTTTGCGTAATAAGCATTTAGGAGGTAGGGGTAAAGCAAGAGCTTTATTGGTGTCAACTTAACGCAAAATCTTCATCCCGCAAGGAACTCAAGTTCCTTGCTAATAGCGAAAGTCATCTAAAAGATGACTAAATACTAGGAAAATTCATTAGTCCGTTTTAACGGACTTGAGCTATGAGACAGAGAATTTATTCCCTGACGGGTTTTTGGCAGTGCGGGCATACTTCGACCCTTCGACAGGCTCAGGGCATCGCTTGCTCAGTACAAGTCTTGCCCGCGTGAGCGAGACGCTCACACTACAGTCCATCATTTTTATCTTGACGAACTACTAGTATTAGCAGTGTAAAATACACCATCTTTTCCTAATCTCACCCTTTCCGACCGGCAAAGGAAAAAAATTCACAGAAATTTAACAATGTGTACCAATAATTTGGTAACTTAGTACATAGTCTGCAACAACTAGGGAAAAATTACGTTGAGTTACCATCCAGATGCCATTGCCGCCCACGGTGGAGAGTTAATTAACCGGGTTGCTTCCTCAGCACAAAGAGAAATATTTCTCTCTAAGGCTGACTTTTTACCGCGTGTGGAACTTGATGAACGAGCAGTTTCTGATTTAGAAATGATTGCCATTGGTGGTTTTAGTCCTTTGACTGGTTTCATGAACCAAGCAGACTATAACCGAGTCGTCACCCAAATGCGGTTAGCTAACGGTATTGTCTGGTCAATTCCCATTACACTGTCTGTAACCGAAGAAGTAGCATCCCCTCTACAAGCAGGCGGTTTGGTGCGTCTGGATAACCCCAGAGGCGAGTTTATTGGGGTATTGGAACTGACCGAGAAGTATACCTACGACAAACAACAAGAAGCCATAAATGTTTATCGCACTGATGATGCTAAACATCCTGGGGTGCAGGTAGTATATAACCAAGGTTCTATCAACCTAGCTGGTGATATCTGGTTATTACAACGGGACTCTCATCCCCATTTTCCCAGCTACCAAATTGATCCGGCTGCGTCACGGGAAATGTTTCGAGAAAAAGGTTGGAAAACAATTGTGGGTTTCCAAACTCGCAATCCCATCCACCGCGCCCATGAATATATTCAAAAGTGCGCTTTAGAAACTGTTGATGGTCTATTTTTGCACCCATTGGTAGGGGCAACAAAAGAAGATGACATCGCTGCTGATGTGCGGATGCGTTGTTATGAAATTTTACTAGAACACTATTACCCTGTAGATAGAGTAATTTTGGCAATTAACCCGGCAGCCATGCGTTATGCTGGGCCTAGAGAAGCCATTTTCCATGCTTTAGTGCGGAAAAATTACGGCTGTACACATTTTATTGTCGGACGTGATCATGCTGGTGTGGGTGACTACTACGGCACTTATGACGCTCAATATATCTTTGATGAATTCGCCCCTGAAGAGTTGGGAATTGTACCAATGAAGTTTGAACACGCTTTCTATTGCAAGCGCAGTAAACAAATGGCCACAACTAAAACCAGTCCTAGCAAACCAGAGGAACGGGTTCATCTGTCGGGAACCAAGGTGCGGGAAATGTTACGTCGGGGTGAGTTACCACCACCGGAATTTTCTCGTCCAGAAGTTGCGGCTGAGTTAACCCGGGCTATGCGGATTGCCCCTGTATTAGTTTAGGTTAAGATTAGAAACTTTACTCTACGGACTTTAGCCTTTAAGCTATTAGCTATTGGGCTGGAGTCTGACTGTTAATTATGAAACGGCGTAGGTTTTTACAACAAATTAGCGGCTTATTAGCGGCATTGGGGTTAGCTGAAACTGAGTGGTTGAGTTTGGGAAATCCCTATTACCAAGCTTTAGCACAATCTAACCAGCGGAAGTTGGCATTATTGATAGGGATTAATCAATATCCACAAAGTCCTGCCCTGGGGGGGTGTGTGACTGATGTGGAGTTGCAAACAGAATTGTTAATTAATCGTTGTGGCTTTGCAGCGTCAGATATTCTGACTTTAACTGATGAACAAGCCAGCAGAAAATTTATTGAAAATGCTTTTTTAGATCACTTGGGTAAGCAAGCCAAACCTGGAGATGTGGTGATTTTCCATTTTTCTGGTTATGGGACTCGTGTTAATTTGGGAAATGAGCAGATCCCCGACTTCTTGAAGAAGTCGGGGATCTATAATGCCATAGTTCCTGTTGATGAGAATAATTTATTGGGGACAAATTCGAGAAACTATTTATTGGCAGAAACTCTGTTATTATTATTGCGATCGCTCCCAACAAATCAAGTTACAGCAATATTAGATACTAGCTACTATCATTCTAGTGAATTAAAACCCACTGGTTTACGAATGCGTACCCGTCCAGAATTATCAACAGCAACTTTACAAATAGAAGAATTAGAATTTCTATCACAACTGAAAAATCATAAATCAGCTAATAATAATCCTCTGATTATCAATGCGACTTCAGAACTAAATCAGCAAGCCGGAGAATTTCTTTTCTCTAATTGGACTGCGGGATTATTAACTTATGCTTTAACTCAATATTTGTGGGAAACTATCCCAGCCAAAACAATCCCAGTTTTTCTTTCTGGTGTTGCTACTTCCATGTATCAGTTAGGTGGAAAACAACAACCAAGTCTAGTAAATGAGCCAAAAAAATCTCAAAATGCTTTAATTGTTGATTATTTTCCGATTGATAAATTGAGAAGTATTGGTGTAGTTCAAGCCATAGATGATGATGGCAAAACAGTCAAATTATGGTTAGGAGGATTACCTAATCAAGTTCTCACAAATTATGGCGTAAATTCTCGGTTAACTCTGGATACGGGAGAAGAGTTAGTTGTTAAATCACGAAGTGGGTTAATAGCTAAAGCCCAATTTACAAATAAAGAAATTACTACTTTACCTCAAGTTGGGCAAATAGTCCAAGAAGTTATTCGGGTATTACCTCGGAATATTCATGTTAATGTGGCTTTAGATCAGGGTTTGGAAAGAATTGAACGGGTAGATGCTACTAGTGTTTTTTCAGGAATTAACCGGATTGCTAATATTGCTACTGTAGAAGAAACTGCTGATTATGTGTTTGGTAAAGTTGCCCAAGTCCCCAGCCGTTATGGTCTTTTTTGCCTGGGTGGTGAATTGATTATTAATACGATAGGGGAAGTTGGGGAAGCGGTGAAGGTGGCAGTACAGCGATTAAAACCAAAATTTTCTACTCTGTTAGCATCAAAGTTGTGGCAGTTGACAGAAAATAAAGGTTCTTCGCGTTTACCTGTGAGGGCAACTTTAGAGATTGTTAACAACGTTTTACCCCGTGTTTTTATGGTGAGGGATACTTTGGGGACTGCAAGTATTGATAACACTTTGCAAACACCTGGCTATGAAGAAATAGCTATGCCGACAATTCCTGTGGGTAGTCGCTGGCAATATAAAATTGAAAATTTGAGCGATCGCCCGATATACTTAATTTTAGTGGGTTTAAATAATTATCAAGATGCCTTTGCTTTTTATCCTTGGGAAGTTTTCCTGCAGACAGATATTCCTCCTACCAAACCCCAATTAATAGAAGTTCTGATTCCTCCGGGTAAAACTGTCAAAATCCCAGAGAATCACCCGATAGCTGGCTGGTTACTGCCTACTCGTTATACTTTTTGTGAACACCAAATTATTCTGAGTACAGCACCATTTAAGGAAACTCTCACGGCATTAGCGATCGCTAAATATCCTACCACAGATCAACAGGCTATTAGTCCCATTGTCAACCCTTTAGAAGTTGCCCAAGCCATATTACAAGATTTACATAACGCCAGTAAAGTGACAACTGATATTAATGATGCTTATGTTTTGGATGTGAATAATTGGGCAAGTTTGAACTTTAGTTTTCAGGTTGTTTAGAGGTAGGGATTTCATTATTGTCCTGTTCACATTTGATTGAGAATAACTATATACTAGAACTTAATCCCTTATTTGTGTTTCCTATGGTTGTAAGTGCTTCCACCACCAAGATCACTTGGGAACTTTTACCTGAAGACTTTGTTTTAGACAATGAACCTGTGGATAATGTCAATCAACCCAGTCTAGCAGCAGCACTCACAGAAAGCCTAGAACTCGCTGGCAAACTTCCAGAAACTGCCCTTGCTACCACCAATTACGGCATCTGCGCCACAGTTAATGGCAAATTTGTCATCAAAGCCCCTGACTGGGCTTACGTGCCGCAAATTACAGTGCCTAGAGAACAAATCCAACGCAGTTACACCCCCCACAAACAGGGACAAATTCCTGCGGTGGTAATAGAATTTCTTTCCGATACCGATGGTAGTGAATATTCTAATAAACACACCTATCCCCCCGGAAAATGGTTTTATTATGAACAGGTTTTACAAGTTCCTAATTACATTATTTTTCAACCAGATATCGGTGAGTTAGAAATATATAACTTGCATGAAAATGGACACTATAAATTGCGTTTCTCAGATGAAAATAACCGTTACTGGTTAACTGAAATGGAATTATTTATTGGTGTTTGGCAAGGAAAACGCGAAAACCGTCAAGGTTACTGGTTACGCTGGTGGGATCAAGATGGTAATTTGCTACTTTGGGGTTCTGAGTTAGTGCAACAAGAACGACTTGCTAAGGAAACTGCCTTAAAACGTTTGGAAGAGTTAGAAAAACGCCTTCGAGATGCTGGCATTTCTGACTAATTTTCATGAAGATCCTATTCAGATCCCCGACTTCTTAAAGAAGTCGGGGATATTTTCTAGTAATTCCCATTCAAGTGAGGTACAACAATAAAGAATTAACCGCAGATGGAAGAGGATAAACGCAGATGAACGCAGATAATTTTGGACAATAATGATATAATGCCAATAACCATTTTTTCTGATAAATAAACACTGTAAAGCACCCATTCTAAGGGGGAAAATGTATAGGTGCGGGTTTTGGTTACTTCACCTAAATCTAAAGATAGTTTAAAATCGCCCGTTCCTATAATTAGGAGGCTGAAAACCTCTTTTCTGTTCCCTTACCATAACGACAATTTTTAACGCCAACCTACTTAATCAAACTGTTATTAATTCTCTATGTTGAACTTAGCTAATATTCAAACCCTAGCTCAAGAATACAGTCCCCAGGAACTTTTTGCAGCTTTGGTGTGGCAACGTCGCTTTAATGAGTTTAATGGGGAGGAGGTTGTTAGGGATCTTAGCCAACATTCTCATCTATGGGCAAGTTTTCTGTTTACGAAACCAATTTTTGCACCAGATGAAAATGGTTTAAGTTTTGGTGGTTTGGTAGATACTTTATTGGCAATGGCAAATTATCGCCCGATGCCAGAATCGAGTATAATCCACTTTGTAGCTTATCCTGGGGATACCCTCTACATTTTGACAGAAAACCAAGATAGTATCGTGTCTCAGCTTTTGGATTTGGGTAAAAAGTGGCGTGCAGATTCAGTGGATATTACTGATGGTAATAATGAAGAATATGGTTTGCGACTTGGGCGACAGTTACGAATGAGATTGGAAGCAGGTTTGGAAGGTGAGTCGCTTTGGCAACAGCGAGATGCTGTAGTTATTACTTATTGGTGGGATTAATGATATGGCTATCTATCACCAACGCCAAAAATGTTATATTAAACGCAAAGCTACCACAAAAATCAAAAACTTATGATAGCGAACAATATTAGACAACAAATTCTAGAGCATCTTCAACCATTACCTGGAGAACAAGTAAAAACCCTTCTCTTAACATGGCTAACTGGTACATCTGGGGAATTAGAAGATTTTGAGCGGTTGTTGACAAATAAACCTACTCAAACCACAGAAGAATCACTTGAGTATGGTGAAATAGATGCAGAACTAAATTTTCAACCTCTCACTGAAGCCGACATGATTCAGCAAAGTAAATCTGCGCTAGAAGCCTATCGTCGCACAGGTTCAGGAGTGGAACATGAACGAGTGCGGGAATGGGTAAATAGCTTAGGAATCAATCAAGAACGCTGATGTCTCAGATAGTTTGGACCCAAACTGCAATTAACGACTTAAATCGTCATTACGATTTTATCGCACTTAATGATGTTAACGCAGCAGCACGCGCAGTACAAACAATAGTCTCTTCTAGCGATACTCTACAGCAAAATCCACATCGAGGCGCGATTGTAGATGACGTAGCAGGATTACGAAAACTTTTAGTTTCTTTTGGTAAATACGGCTATATTATTCACTACGCTATTCTTGAAGATGATGTGATTATTTTACGCATCTATCATGGGCGAGAGAATAGACCGATTTAATCAGTCAGTTCTCATCCCCTATGACCTTACAAATACTTCTCTAACAACAAAGCCAACTTCTCCTTAGTTGCTGCTGGTGCTTTCTCCAAATTCGTCAAAATCGCATACTTCAAAGCCGAATGCGCCTCACTAGCAGGGGGATTTGCACTCAACCGCTTCACAGTTTCTTGAATTACCTTTTGTGCATTCGCCGCATTTTTATGTAAATTCCCAATTACCATTTCCACCGTCACAGTATCATGATCAGGATGCCAACAATCATAATCCGTCACCAGCGCCAACGTTGCATAGGCGATTTCCGCTTCCCTGGCTAACTTCGCTTCTGGTAAATTTGTCATCCCGATGACTGTAGCATCCCAACTCCGATAGAGATGAGATTCAGCCTTAGTAGAAAAAGCCGGTCCTTCCATACATACGTACGTACCACCATTATGTAATGTAACATCTGGTAAATTCAAAGAAGCGATCGCTTCAGCCAAAACCCCGGACAAATTATGGCAAATCGGCTCACCAAAAGCAATATGTGCCACAATTCCCTCACCAAAGAAGGTAGAAATGCGATTCTTGGTTCGGTCAATAAATTGATCGGGAATTACCATATCTAGGGGTTTAGCTTCAGCCTTCAAAGAACCCACAGCACTAGCAGAAATCAGGTATTCTACCCCCAATTGCTTCATAGCGTAAATATTAGCCCGAAATGGCAACTCCGAAGGTAACAACGTATGATTACGACCATGACGCGCTAAAAATGCCACTCGTGTTTCCTCTAAAGTTCCGAGAATAATCGCATCTGACGGTGAACCAAAAGGTGTAGAAATTTCTATTTCTTCCACGTCTTTGAGCGCTTCCATTTTGTATAGACCGCTTCCACCAATGATTCCGATTTTAGCTACATTCATAAATTATCAACCTTGTGATGAATGGGATTAATAAGTAATTTTACCGTCTGTATATTGTACAAGAATATTCGGTAAAAAATAAAGTTCTTGTTTTTATAAAAGTTGAAAAATTTTCAATCTATTTGAGATAAATCAATAAATTCAAGCCGGGAATTGTCCGCGAGAGAGTCCAACCAGCGAGAATAATATAAAGTAACCCTAAACTCCATTGATACCAAGCCAAGGTAGAGATAATTCCTGGTAAATGTTCATCACGTAAACGAATATCATTAAATCCCAATCTCACCAAATTATTCAAACTAAAATCATAATAATTCAGCCAATTCCAACGTTTATCCCATAATAGTGGCATATATCTTTCCCGGAAACTAGGATTTCTAGGAATAACTGGTAATCTCCCAATTAATAATCTTAATTGTCTTAATGTTCCATCTTCTCGAAAATAGGAAATATCCATTAAATCATGATAACGTCCTTGTTGATAAAGTCGCCATAATAAAATTCCAGGTAAGGGAAAAATAATGAAAAATAAACACAGTAGAGTTAACCAAGGATTCCCAGAATTCCGAAAAATTGCTAATAAACTACCAGATATTAAACAAATAAAACTCAATAATATGCAAACAGTTTCATAATATCTAGGAACAATTGCTACAGGAGACAAACGACGATAGCGATCAACTAACCAAAATAATACACCAAAACAGGAAATAACTACACCACCCACACCAAATACTAACCAAAAGTTTGTCCCATAACCACTTAACAGCAATAATAAACTCAATAACAACCAACTTAAATATCTAACTACCCACCCACTAAAAACCAGAGGTTCAGTGGCAATAATTCTATCACTTAACTGATTATATATTTCTAAATTCACATCTGCTAAAACTAGTAACTCGCTAATATTCCGAAAATGTTTGATTTGACGATATTGATGAATTTCAGCCGCTTGGGTTGCGGAAAAACCTAAATTTATCAACCTATTCACAGCAGCAGTATTAATATTAATAGCTATCAACTGATGACTTAATTCAATTAACCTTAACCGTTGTTTTGTATATTCTAACTGATTTGCATCACTAACCTGCTGTTGTAACCGGAAATTTTGACTTAAATTCCGCAAAATATTTTGATTACCGCGTAAAGTGGGGACAATCAACTTTTTGCCAATTTCTCCAACATTACCTAAAATTTTCGCTTGATTAGAATTAAACACCAAATCAGAAACATTTAAAAATGCTGTTTCCGCAAAGTTAACATCACTAAAATCAGCTTGATTAAGAATACTTGCACTTTGCAAATCCACAGATTGATTAAACTCAGATTCTCGAAAAATTAGTCCTTGTTTAAAAATAGCATCTTTCATGAATAGAAATTGATGAAAATTAGCTCTGTTAAAGTTTACTTGATTATTAAAAATCACACTAGAAAAATCAGCATTTTCTTGCCAATAACTACTATTAAACCTAACTATTTGTTGAAATTTTCCTTGATTAAATTTTGCATCATCACAAAATACATCACCTTGGAAATTAGTAGCATCTAGAAATTTGACATTTTGAAAATTAGCTTTGTCAAAGAAAATGCTACCTTGAAAACTACTAAGAGCGTGAAAAATAGCCCCATTAAAACTCACAGTTCTACTAAATCTTGATTCCTCCCAATTAGTAGGTTTTAAAAAATTTGCCCCTTGAATATTTACAGATTGCAGAAAGAACGTATTCGGAAATTTTACCTCACCATTAAAACGACTTTCTACCATAATTAAAGCCCCACGAAACACAGAAATACTACTAGAATTATTTGACTGATTATTCAACAAAGATTTACAATCTTTAGAATTAGGAAAAGCCCTTGTTAAAGATTGCAAACATACAGAACGTAAACTTTCTAACTGTTCCCGTTCTGTATGTGTGAAAATTTGGGCTATACCTTGAGCATAAACAGGAGTTCTTAAACCCAAATCACTCCCATAAAAATCACCTTCAATTACAGAATTACTCAAATCTAAACCCAAAGCCGTCGCACCAGTTTTTTGTAATTCTTTTCTGAGTAATTGGTAAAAATCATCTCGGAAAATACCATTTTCTGGACGTAAATCAATTACCATTTTCCTTAAATCTACAGTTAAATTACCATCTCGCAAAATTGGTGTTTTAACTCGTTCTTGTAATAATTCCCAAGTTAAAGTTATGGGTTCATTTGGGACTGCAAAAGTAGGAATAGGAAATAAAAATATAGCAAATATACAAATAAACAATATTACTGCGGAATTAGATATGATGATTTTTCCTAATTTCGCAGATAATAAGTTTATTTTTTTAACGGTGTTTTTTATTTGCCAAAGTTGAGAAAAATCCCATCTTTGTAAATAACTAAAGTGACAAAACAATCTCAACAAATTCCCTACTTAATGATTAATTTAACAAAACAACCTTACCCAGCACAGAACCAGTTTCCACTAAAGCGTGTGCTTTTGCTGCTGACGCTAAAGGGAACGTCTGACTAACTTCAATTTTTAACTTCCCTTCATCTATCCAATTAGCACATTCTTGTAAAATATCTCCATGATGTATTAACGCTTCCACATTTCCTAACAACATCGGTGTTAACATTAATTCTAAACCAATGCGGAGATTTCTATTTCTAGCAACTTTCCAAACAGTGTTAGCTTTCGGTTCAAGAATAGTCACAATATCCCCATAAAGTCGCACTGCGGGAAAAGATTTTTCAAAAGTATCACCACCAACAGTATCAAAAACTAAATCTACACCTTCACCATTAGTCCACTCTAATACAGATGCGACAAAATCAGTTTCCTTGTAAAAAATGATTTTATCCGCACCAAGTTGAGTGACAAAATTAGCCTTTTCTAGAGAACTAACCGTAGTCGCTACCTCTGTACCTTTGAGTTTAGCCAATTGAATAGCCACATGACCAACACCACCCGCACCAGCATGAACTAATACCTTTTCTCCTGGTTCAAGTCTTCCCCGTTCATATAAAGCTTCCCAAGCAGTGATTAAAACCAGAGGTGCTGCTGCTGCTGCGGTGAAAGAAACCGATTTGGGTTTAAAGGCTACAAATCTTTCATCAACAATGGTATATTCTGCATAATTTCCAGATTTTGCACCCAAACCACCATAGCAAAAATATACTTCGTCACCAACGCCAAATTTTTGGACATCATTACCCACAGCTTCCACTATACCTGCACCATCACATCCTAAAATAGCTGGCATTTGTTCAGGGTAAAATGTCCCCCTTTGACGTAATTTTGTGTCAATGGGATTAACACCAGCCGCCAAAATTCTCACTAAAATTTCTTTATTTGTGGGTATGGGTTGGGGAACTTCTTGTAATTCTAAAACTTCCGGTTTACCCGCTGCTGTCATTAATATCGCTTTCATGGTTTTTTCTCCTAGATACACTTATTTAAATTTACCTAAAAATATCCCCATAAATTCCTAATTATTGAGGAAAATATGGGGAAGAAATATCCAAAATTTCTCACAAAATGGTTTTAATTTTGAGGAGAAGAATTATTAGTTCCTGGTGTTACAGGCGCTTGAGGTAAAGTACCGGGATTAATTCCGTTCCCGGCTGTGGGAAGGGGATTTGGGTTAACCGGTGGTAAAGACCTCAAATTGTCAGGTGAGTTAATTCCTGGGATGGTGGGATTATTATTTATGGGAGGAGTTGGGAAATTGGGTGAATTTGTCAGTGGTTGAGATGAACCGGGGATAATTCCCAAAGATACACGATTTCCTCCTACTTTTCTCAGCAAATCCAATGTTTGAATCACGTCGTTATAAGTAGCTGTCCGCGACGCATTCAATACTAAAATTCCATCTGGATTGGCTTGGATATATTGTTTTAAACGTGCTTCTAATTCTTCCTGTTTCACAGGTTCTTTTTCGATGTAAGTCAATCCAATAGCATCAATTGTTACAGGTAATATTTTGCTTTTAATTTGGGAATTAGCCGCAGAATTTTCGCCTGTACTAGCTTTGGGTAAGTCAACATTAATTGCTTGTTGACGAGTAAATTGTAAAGCTGCTAAGAGAAAGAATGTCAGAATACAAAAAACAACATCAATTAAGGGGATAATTTGAATCTGAACGTCTTCAGTCGGAGTATCTAGCTTAACTTTCATCTTCTTGTTTTTCTCCAGATTTCAAATTGGCATTATCAACCTTGTCATCTGGTAAATTTGCTGAATTTCCCAGGTTTAAACTGTAATTATCTGTATCATCTGGCTCATTTTCCGGTTCTTGGATAAATGTTTTTGATTCTAACTGAGAAGATGAATCGAAATTTTTAGAGGTGCGTTTTGAGAATCTTTCTGTGTTAATTGTTTTAGGTTCGGGAGGATATTGACGGTAAAGCAGTTCCATTTCATTACCAGCTTTGTTGAAAATTTTAACTTGGTTAACAACAAAACTCTGAAATAGGCGGTAAAATACTAAACTAGCGATCGCTACTATTAATCCCGCTGCTGTACTAATTAACGATTCCCCAATCCCCGTGGTGACACCGGCTGTAGATTCAGTTCCCAAATCACCAATGCGAATTGCACCTAAAGAACGAATCAAACCCAGAACTGTACCCAATAATCCTAACAGTGGCGAAAGGGCAATCACCGCTTCTAAAAGTTTTTCACCCCGGCGCATTCCGGCTATTTCGTCCGCTGCGGTGGATTCTAGGGCTAATCTAAAGGTTTCTGGATCACTTTTTTGTAAGCTTAAAGGTGCGTATAAAAATCTGCCAATGGGCTGATTTTTGGCTTGTTCAGCTATTGCTTCAGCGATGCCCCAATCCTCACCAGCAGCATCCAGAACCCGATTGACTATTTCTTTTTCCTGAGCAAGAATCCGTAACCAGAACCACAGCCGTTCAAAAATCACACTTAGTGATAGGACTGATAAAACTAGCAAAGGCCACATGGAGGGCCCGCCTTTCTTGAATAAATCTAAAATATCCACTGTGTGGGTTTCCTCTCTCCATTCCTAGTAGTCAAAGCATTTTCATTTTAGAGAGTTTTGCATTACTCACAAACTTTTCTAACTAATTACTCAGGAGTAACATCTTCTATACACAATATGACGGTTATTCCCACCGGGAGTTTAGAGGATTATTTGCCAAAATAAAAAAATCACTGGAGGTTAAGAACATGAACTTCTCAATTCAATCCCTGTACACATGGTATCGGAACACTCTACGCAATCCTAAATACCGTTGGTGGATAATTATCGGCACGGTAGCCTATTTAATTAGTCCTTTAGATATTTCTCCAGATTTTATTCCTATTATTGGTCAAATTGATGATGTTTTATTGTTAAGTTTATTCGTTTCCGAAGTTTCTTCCTTAGTTCTTGATGGTTGGAAGGCCAAAAAAGGAACTGTAGAAAATAGTACCAGCAATCCGGCTAATCATGCCCCTGCGGCTGGTGAAACTGTGGATGTTGATTCTATCCCCGTTAAGTAGTATTAGTAGGTTGGCGTTGAAAATTGTCGTCATAGCACTAGGCTTGAGGCAATACTTCGACTTCGCTCAGTAACCAGAGGCAAGAGGCAAGAGTAAAGAAGTTTTCAGCGATTTTACATTTCTTTACACAGTTTAGTTTTATTGTGTTCACCTAGTAAGTAGGTTGGGTTGACGCAAGGAAACCCAACACCATTTATTGGTATCTTACGGTTAATATGGGGTTTAGTTCCATTGCTTCGCAACGTTGACGCGAACAACCCAACCTATATTACAATCAATAACCAATGTATTTTTCTTGGTTTCTTAGAGGTTGTTTGAAAAGTATCAGATGAAACCCATAATCTCCAAAAACCTAACCCCCCTGCCCCCTTCCCTACCAGGGAATGGGGTTTTCAGAGCCTCTCCCCGCGTCGGGGAGAGGTTTGGAGAGGGGTCAATTTATACATTCAAAACTTTTCAAACATCCTCTCAGTGTTTACAATCTTTAATAGATACCCAACTAGACTCTGCTATTGGAGAACCATCTTCACCCAGCAAGCTATAGTGTTCCTTTTTCCAAATCGGCGCATTGTGTTTTAATGTATTAATAGCATACTCACAAGCGGCAAAAGCCTCACCACGATGAGGACAACCGATAGCCACAACCACACTAATTTCCCCAACAGACAATCTACCAATGCGATGATATATCACCACCCGACTCACCTCAGGCCATTGATCACGAATATCATCAGCAATTTGATAAAATACCTGCAAAGCCATTGGTTCATAAGCTTGATATTCCAAAGCTACCACAGACTTACCATCAGTTTGATTACGAACCATACCACTCATTACTACCACCGCACCATTAGCAGGATTATCTGCCTGACTGTAGATTTCTTCCACAGACAATGGTGCTAATGTCATCCCAAAACTATCTTCAACCCTGGGTTTAGTTGTAATCATACATTCTCCTAACAGCATCCTAAAATCCCTGAATTCATCCATCTTTATCTGCGTTCATCTGCGTTCATCTGCGGTTAATACTTATTAAAATCTTATTTCCACTCACCAAGACTTTAAAAACCGTAAAATCAGTTAAACTAATTTTTTCATCTATTCATAAAAACCACAATCATCTCATGCAAGTGCAACTCAGTGGATCTAAAAATCCCCTCGCGTATCTACTATTAATTGCTCCTTTTTTCCTTTGGGGTACAGCAATGGTGGCAATGAAAGGCGTAATTCCTCACACCACACCCCTATTTATGGCTGGAGTCAGATTAATACCTGCGGGGGTGTTAATTCTCATGGTGGCTGCATTTATGGGTAAACCTCAACCTCAAAGTTGGTTAGGGTGGTTGTGGATTATTATATTTGCTTTAGTTGATGGCACTTTATTTCAAGGCTTTTTAGCTGAAGGTTTAGTCAGAACCAATGCTGGTTTAGGTTCGGTCATGATAGACTCCCAACCCCTAGCAGTAGCTTTACTTTCCCTGTGGTTATTTCAAGAACATATTGGATTATGGGGATGGTTAGGGTTAGGTTTGGGAATCACAGGAATTAGTTTGATTGGTTTACCTCAAGAGTTGATTTTCCATCTTTTTGCATCAGGAATCACCATCTCTACAGATAATTGGCAACAGTTATTTGATAGTGGTGAGTGGTTAATGTTACTGGCAGCTTTATCAATGGCTGTGGGAACAGTGATGATTCGCTTTGTGTGCCGATATGTAGATCCAGTAACAGCTACAGGATGGCATACAATTATCGGTGGCTTGCCTTTGTGGGGAATTTCTTCAGTATTAGAATCTCAACAGTGGGAAAATCTTGTCCTATCGGACTGGTTGGCATTAAGTTATGCTACTGTATTTGGCAGTGCGATCGCTTACGGATTATTTTTCTACTTTGCCTCTAGTGGCAATCTCACCAGTTTAAGTTCTCTGACTTTTCTCACACCCGTTTTTGCTTTAATATTTGGTTATATTTTTCTCAATGAAGTCCTGACTACTATTCAATGGTTTGGGGTTTTTCTGACCTTAATCAGTATTTATTTAATTAACCAACGGGAAAATATCGGCGGAAATCAGAAACCTACTATCACAGAAGTCAGGAGTCAGGAGTCAGGAGTCAGGAGTTAAGAGTTAAGAGTCTCTTACAGTATGGCTTTTACCGTGGATTCTTGATCTAATTTAAATTTAACAACCGCCAGTAATTCTCTTGATGTCTAACATTCAAAATCTCAAATCTACCCTCAAACCCCCACCCCTCAAACCCGGTGATTTACTGCGCGTCATTGCCCCCAGTGGTGCATTGCGAGAAGTTGAGGCTTTTAATCAAGGTGTGGAAATTTGGAAGTCCCACGGCTATCGGATTAAAATTGGCGACAATCTCAATGATAGACATGGTTATCTAGCTGGTACAGATGCCCACCGTCGTCAACAATTAGCCACAGCATGGCAAGATCCCGAATGTCAGGGAATCCTCTGCGCGAGAGGTGGTTTTGGTAGCACCCGGATTTTAGAAGATTGGACTTGGCAAGAAAATACCATTACCCCTAAATGGTTAATTGGCTTTTCTGACATCACAGCCCTGCTTTGGAGTCTCTATAACGCCGGAATTGCCAGTGTACATGGTCCCGTCATGACTACCCTAGCCAATGAGTCAGAATGGTCAATCAAGCGGTTATTAGACATAGTAGAAGGTCGTCACCTCGCACCTTTAAAAGGTTGTGGTTGGGGTGGTGGTACAGTAACGGGAATCTTGCTTCCTGGTAATCTGACAGTCGCTACCCATCTTTTAGGAACACCGATTTTACCCGACCTCGATGGTGTAATATTAGCCTGGGAAGATGTGACAGAAACACCTTATCGCATTGATAGGATGTTGACACAGTGGCGTTTGAGCGGGGCTTTATCTAAAGTTCGTGGTATTGCTTTGGGAGGGTTTACTAAGTGTGAAGCCCCACCTAATATACCTAGTTTTACTGTAGAGGAAGTATTGCGCGATTGTTTGGGTGATTTGGGTATTCCCATAGTTTCTAATCTCCCCTTTGGTCATGATACCCCCAATGCTGCTTTACCTGTGGGAGTGATGGCAACATTAGACGCTGAACAAGGAATATTGCATTTTTCCCCATAGACATAGGCCTCTTTGTGATGGGGTGTTGGGTCGCGCTGTCGCTTAACCTAACCTACAAATCAAGGCTTTTTCCAATTTGGACAAGGTATTGCTATGAGGTAATCAATTCTAATCTGTGTAGTTTCATTTCTTGTTGTTTAAGACAATGACAAAATATAAATAACTGTAAATCTGCTAGAACTTGATTAAAATCATGATGATTGTATAAACCTGTTTCATTATTAGCATTTCTGAGTATTGTCAACCAATTTGCTACTTCTTTCATGTACTCTATAGATGTATCAATTTCCTGGGGATTATAAGATCCTATTTGTCTATGTAATGCTAATTCTTTATCCGTGGGTTGAATACCTAAATCATTGATTTGATCAGTAACTATTTTACAGGTCAATTTTTCAACTAAATTTGCGGCTTTTAGACTTATACAATGAGAATGTACACGATATTTAATTAAAACTTTGGGAAGATTCCAAACTTTGAATTTTTTTGATATTCTTACCCATAGATCATAGTCTTGAGCATTTGGATAATCTTTTCTATAAACCTCTCCATTTATCTCAACTGCGTTGATTGCACTTCTTCTCATCAAAACCGCTGAATGAGCAAAATAGTTATGGAATAACAGCCTACAAGGAATTTTTTGATCGGGTTCTTCCTCATTCCATACTTCACCCGTCAAATTATCATGATCATCCATTAATTCAACCCAAGACCCAACCATACCAAAGTCTGGGTTATTTTCCATAAACTCAAATTGTTCTGCTAATCTTGATGGATATGCATAGTCATCACAATCTAAAACAGCAATGTACTCACCTGATGATGCTTGCAAACATTTATTTCTAGTTGTTGGTATCCCCAGATTGATATTGTTTTGAATTAATTTAATTCTTTCATCTTGGTAGGAATTGATAATTTTTACGCTGCTATCTGTGGAAGCATCATCTACAATGACAAGTTCAAAATTGGTAAACGTTTGATTTAAAATACTCTTGATTGCTGTATCAAGATACTTTTCGCCATTATACACTGGCATAACAACTGTAATTTGAGGATTTAACTCTTGTTGAATAAACTGATTTTGATTCATAATATTTAATGATTTTGAACAAATGGGTGATTTTTATAGTAATCCATAAATAACGTATAATATGCGAGTTATACCTAATTTCAGGGAACTTTTGTTCAACCTCAAAAAAATGCCTAGTATAAATTTTGACCCTAAGCCGACAATCTCGATTATTTTATGTACCTACAATCGGGCAAAATACTTAAACGATTGCATAAATAGCGTCCTTCAACAAACTTTTCAGGATTTTGAATTAATTGTAGTTGATGATGGTAGCCAAGATCATACTTTTGAAATTGTCAATAGTTACTTACAAAAATTTAGTCATATCCGTTATCTTAAACATCAAAATCGGAAAGCTGCTTACGCCAGAAATGCGGGTATTCAAGCATCTTTTGGAAACTATATCACATTTATTGACAGTGACGATACCTATAAACCCTATCATCTAGAGTCGCGGTTGGAATTTATGCAAGCTAATCCAGAGATTGATTTGATTGAAGGTGGATGTGAAATTGAGGAGGAATTTTCTGTTCCTGATTATTTTCAACCCGATCAAACAATTAATATTAGAGAATGCGTTGTCGGTGCTACATTTTTTGGAAAAAGACCGATATTTTTTGAATTAAAGGGATTTAATAATATTCCCTATGGTGAGGATGCAGATTTATGGGAGCGTGCCGAAAAAATCTTCAAAACTCACAAAATCAAAGAGCCGGAAACTTATATTTATACGAGAGTAGAAGATAGTACCACCAAGATTTTCCTAGATAAAATGTCCTCTTCTAATTAACCTATTTAGATTTTATAATTTAGCAAAGAGCAATCGAAGCAAAATTATTAGTTCAGAGGGAACTCCGAAGCAACAGGGAACAGAAAAAACTCATGTTTAAAAACATGAAATTGAAATAATGACACTGTTTTTTTCGGGCTACGCATCTTTTAAAAACATCTTTTTTTTGACTGAAGCTCTGAACTCAGAACCAAAGTTTCTTATCTGTTCCCCGTTCCCTTTTTTTATAATTTTTAACTTACCTTTGGGGGTTAAAGTCCCCTGCTTCTACAAGCAGCGGGTTTTGCGTCGGGGTAAAATCCCCGTTGCAAAACGTAATTCTAAATTCTAAATTCTAAATTCTGCATTCTTTTAATTCCTATGGTGTTTCTGGAAATGTTTGCACTTTACTATCAGGATTGAGAATAACTCGTATTCTCAAGTTTTGCCCAGATTTATTAGTAGAAACAAAAGGTTTCCCAATTTGGGGAATGCCACTACTATCAATGTATTCTCTGGCAACTTTATTTAAGGGCAAAATCTTTTCAATTGTACCATCAATACCCAATGTTAAACTATATTCTAAGGCTTGAGAGAGACCAGTTGGTGGTTGCCAACGTTTGTTGAGGTATTCTCTCGCTTCTGCTACTTGAGGTGTATCAAATAAAGTCTTATTATTAGTAACTTGTGTACCTGACGTAGTTTTAGTTGCAGTTCTTAATTTCCTAATTAAATTCTCTTTATTTTCCGCTGGAGATGGCTGATCTGGCGTAGCGATACCTACAGTATCCTGCGGTAATTCCGGAGCAAAAGGAGTGGGAATTATGTTAGGAAGATTACTAAAACTATTGTTGGGGATAGTGGCAACAGACTGAGATGGTGGGGAAATATTAGATGGCAAATTCTGAGATTTAGGGGTATTCATGCCTTTTTTAGCCAGAATACTTGAAGAATTTGGTATGGCTTTTGCTACTTTCGGGCTATCAAGAATTTGTCGAGGAATAGGATAGGAAGAAGTATCGGATGGTATGGTTAATGACGGCTGAGATGTTGTGGTTGGTGTCCCAGGGATAGTTGTATTAGGAACGGAAAGCGGCGGTAAGGGCGTACTAAAGTTAGTAAGTGGTGGTATCAGTTGGGGCTGAGGCGTGATTAAAGGGAGTGGCGGCGTTGCTGTAGTGTCTTGTACAGAAGGTTCTATCGCCACTGGTTTGACGGACTCAGGACTATTTTTAGCTATTCTCTGCCGATTTTTCTGAATATTCTTGGCATATTGCCAGGTAAATGGTGTTAAGCCGGCTGCTAATACCAAAACTGCGGCTATAGGGGCCCACTTAGGTAGATTCTGCCTGACAGTTTGACTACTAGTAGTTGGTAAAACAATCATATCAGATGTGTATTCATCTAAAGCTGTTGCTAAATCAAATAGTTGTAGTAAACTCAGTTTAATTACCTGTCCAGATGTCTGGTTAGCAAGATCACCAAAAAAGAGTTTGTGAGTTAAATTACTACTAGATTCTAAATAAACTTTCGTTTGGGGAATTTGAGTGTTAAAGGATCGTAAATTTTGGGTAGGAAAGGCAGACGGGGGAATATCGGGCGATTCTGGAGCTGCTTCTGATCCTGTATGGGGATAATCATTACCTGCTAAAGTGATACTAAAATCTTCGGCAGATTGTTGCAGCAGCTTTTGAACGTAAGTAGTAACAATATTACATAAAACTTCTAGCTGCTGGTGATCACCCTGGATGATAATTTTCTGTGCTTCTGGTAGTTGTGGATCATCAAATTGCAGACGAAAACTAGGATCATTAATAATAGTTTTGTCTGTCCACCGGGACAAAGGGGAGTTTTCCGCCCAGATTTCTAGTGTGCAAGTGGGGGGGGTATAGCGACGAATGACAGGATTTGATAGAGACATAACAACAATTTCAACGAAAAAAATAGGGAATTTTGGATTTTAGATTGGGAGTGAAAATCGCAAATCACAAATTATTTTGTGGAAAGGTCTATGAGTGCTAACCACAAACGACGGTGTCCACCGCCGGCACTATAAAAGAGTAAATTTATTAACAGTTTTAGGGCTAGGTGGGTAAGTATATCCCCAGGAGTGGCTTCTTCCTCTTCCATGCGTTCTTGGTAAGTATTACAAAAACTATCTATATAATCTCCCAATAACGCAGTTTGGTGAGGTTGTTGCTTATTTGCTGTCATCTGCTCTAATAAACCGACAGCCCGGCGAATTAATTCCTGGTGCTGCTTGGCGAGATAACAGATAATTAAAACTAGCGATCGCGCTTCTTCTACATCTAATTTTTTTCGTCCTCCTTGACTTTTGCGAAGGGGATTCGATTGCCGCAATCGCCACAGGGCTACCCGATCTGGTACTTTTGATTCTAAATCCAGACTAACTGCGGCTGATAGCATTGCCTCTGAACCAATGCCAGTTAAGGTCTCTAGGGCTAATAGCACTAAATCTAACTGAGTTTTGATATTTTCCCATTGAATTGTACTCGAGGCTGGGAGTTGACTTAAATCCTCCCAAGCTGATTTTGGTATAGTGGAATTAGCGGTTGAGTGCATAACTTTTAGCATAGATGATTAAGCTGAAAGACGCTGGTGTTGTTACCTATTTGGAAACGAGATTTGTTAGTAGGGGCGAAGCATTTGGAAGATAAATTATCGGTCATTGCCAAAAATAGTTCTCCAAATGCTTCGCCCGTACAGTTGTCAGTAGGGGCGAAGCATTTGGAAGATAAATTATCGGTCATTGCCAAAAATAGTTCTCCAAATGCTTCGCCCGTACAGTTGTCAGTAGGGGCGAAGCATTTGGAAGATAAATTATCGGTCATTGCCAAAAATAGTTCTCCAAATGCTTCGTCCGTACAGTTGTTAGTAGGGGCGAAGCATTGGGAAGATAAATTATCGGTCATTGCCAAAAATAGTTCTCCAAATGCTTCGCCCGTACAGTTGTTAGTTGTAATAATTTTGCCTGTTCCCTGTTCCCTTTAGATATGAGCAATAGTGACACCACTACCACCATCGGCTTGTGCTGCTGGTTCGTAATGGGTAATTCTGGGATGTTGTTGTAAGAAAGCGTGAACTCCTTGCTTTAGTTTGCCAGTACCGTGTCCATGAATAATCCATAGGGGTCCAGCGGCTTCAGAAATGGCTTTGTCTAAGATATATTCGCCATCAGCTACGCGTTTTCCGCGCAAATCTACAGTATTTTGAGAGGTGCGAATGGCTGGGGCTGGTGGTGGTGTAACTACGGCTGGGGCTGGTTTTGCTTTAACTATGGGTTCGGGTTTTTGTCCATCTAATGATTCTATATCTTGGAGTTGGACTGTCATTTTCATGATGCCAAAACGGATGGCGAAATTGCCGTCAGCATCAGGAATTGTTAAGACTTCGGCGGTTTGCCCTAATTTGGGAATTCGCACGCGATCGCCGACTTTGGGCATAAACCCAGCTTTAGGTTTAGGTGGCGGGGCTGGCTCATATTTTTGAGCAATTTGACTTAGGGATGCGGTAGCTTGTTGGGCATCTTGGGCGTTAGGTGTGCCTTTTTGCAAGCGGCGGATAACTTGGGCAATTTCGCCTTTGGCTTGGGTAATTGCTTGTTGAACGGCAATTTCTTGGGAAGCCCGCAAATCTTTTTCTCTGGCTTCTAAAGCAGCGGCTTTGTCAGAAACTTCTTTATATAATCGTTCGGCTTGACGTAATATTTTTTGGGCTTCTGCGGCTTTGGTTTCTTGGTGGCGACGTTGGGCTTCTAAACCGGCAATGACTTGATTTACCTCGTCTGTGGCTTCTCCAACTTGAGTTTTCGCTTCTGCTACTACTTCTGGTTTTAACCCTAAACGCAAGGCAATACTCAAGGCGTTGGAACGTCCAGGAATCCCCCACAATAGCCGATAAGTGGGTGAAAGGGTGGTTTCGTTAAATTCTACGGAAGCATTTTCAAACTGAGGATTTTCATATTTTAAGGCTTTGAGTTCGCCAAAGTGGGTACTAGCCATTGTTAGCTGGGTATGATTGGCGAGATATTTGAGTAAAGCGATCGCTAATGCACTACCCTCAACCGGATCTGTGCCTGCACCAACTTCATCCAGTAATACGAGGGACTGGGGACTGGGGACTGGGGACTGGGGACTGGGGATTGGTAGTTTTATTTTTTCTTTTTCTTCCTCTTCCTTTTCCTTTCTCCTGACTTCTTCCTCTTCTTCTTTCTTTCTCCTGACTCCTGACTCCTGACTCCTGACTCCTTTCTCCTCCAATGCTTCTAATATTCGACTAATGCGGCGAATATGTCCTGAAAACGTGGATAAACTCTGTTGTAAAGATTGTTCATCGCCAATATCAGCTAAAACTTGCGAAAACCACGGCATTTCTACGGGTTCACGGGCAGGAACAAATAAACCCACTTTCGCCATGATAGCCGCTAATCCCAAGGTTTTTAAAGTTACCGTTTTTCCACCTGTATTTGGTCCTGTGATGGTGACTACCCGAATTTGGGGACTGATCAGCAAATCTACCGGAATGACGGGATTTCCTTGTTCGTGCTGCTGTTGCCATACTAATAACGGGTGGCGCAGATTTCGCAAGGTGATAATTTCATTGTCTTGGCGATTGATAAAGCGCGGGGGGTTAGAACCTATCCACAGACTATAACGAGCTTTCGCAACTGCTAGATCTAAGGTGGTGACAATGGCTAATAACCTTTCTAAATCTGGGGTAACTGCGGCTACTTTCTCCGTCAAAGTCCGACGAATGGCTTCGGCTTCGGTTTGCTCTTTTCTGAAGATTTGCCGCAGTTGATTACCCAAGGGAACGACACTGCTAGGCTCTATATACAGGGTTGCGCCACTGGTGGAGGTGTCATGAACAATGCCGGGAATTGCGTCCTTTTGGGGGGCTTTGACGGGGATGACAAAGCGATCGCTTCTTTGGGTAATTAACTGTTCTTGAATTGCTCCCGATTTTGCTTGGATAATATTTTGGAGTTTTTGAGTAATTTGGCTGCGGATTTTCCGCAATTCTACCCGAATTTCCCCCATTTTCTGACTAGCGCGATCAGTTACTTCTCCCCGTTCATCAATACAACGGTGGATTTCCTGTTCTAATTCTGGGTACGTTCGTAATTGGGAAACTAAATCGTTTAAAACTGGGACATTTTCTTGATTATCAATGACACGGCGTAAATTTCTTGTCCCTGCCAGGGTGGTAGCGATCGCTAATAGTTCCTCTCCAGGTAAAATACTTTGAAGTATTGCCCGTTCTAGGGAATCACCGATATCTTGGATTCCTTCAAAGGATAATCCTGGATGTAAACGACTTTCCAGTTCGTAAACTTCTTTGGTTTGCGCTAATAACTGTTCACTTTCTACCTGGGTTTCAGGAATCGGCAAGTCACGCGCAACTATTGCCCCTAGCTTAGTTGCCGCAAAGGTGGAAAGGTGCTGGCACAAGCGAGGCCACTCTAGTAATTCTAAGGTTTCAGATTGAATCAAGGTTTCAACAACTAATCTGAAGTTATCGTAACAATTTTAGCCGCCATCAGACTAAATCTTCAAGGTTAAAATTTTTAGGTTCTTTTGTCACAAAAACGGTGACGCTGGCTGAATGCTACCATCTATCCTAGATAATTTTCTTTAATTGATCATATTTTCAAGTTAAAATCAAGGATTACAGCACCTTTGACACAGATCCAATTTACATAATGAACGCTACACAAGAACAACTAAAACTAAAATTAACACAGGCTTTAGTAGCTGCTTTTGGTACAGATTATACCAATACAGATCCAATTTTAGTTTCTGCCAGTAATCCTAAATTTGGTGATTATCAAGCTAATGTGGCTTTATCTTTAAGTAAAAAGTTAGGAAAGCAACCGAGAATTATCGCTGGGGAAATTGTCAGTAAACTAGATGTATCTGATATTTGTGAACCTCCAGAAATTGCAGGTCCTGGTTTTATTAACCTCAAATTACAAACTTCTTATTTAGAAGCACAACTTAACGCGATTCAGATAGATGCTAGATTGGGAATACCCACAGCAACAAATCCACAAAAGCAAATTGTTGATTTTTCCAGTCCGAATATTGCTAAAGAAATGCACGTCGGACATTTACGTTCGACTATTATTGGTGATTCCATTGCCCGAATTTTAGAATTTTGTGGTCATGATGTTTTGCGGTTAAATCATGTTGGTGATTGGGGTACGCAATTTGGGATGTTAATTACCTATTTGCGGGAAGTTTATCCAGACGCACTTACTACTGCAAATGCTTTAGATATTGGAGATCTAGTCAATTTTTACCGCAAAGCCAAACAGCGATTTGATGAAGATCCAGTTTTTCAAGAAACTTCCCGTCAAGAAGTTGTGAGATTACAAGCTGGTGCGGAAGATACACTTCATGCTTGGAAATTGTTATGTGAACAATCTCGACAAGAATTTCAAATTATTTATGATTTACTCAATGTTGAATTAATAGAAAGAGGTGAATCTTTTTATAATCCATTATTACCAAAAGTTGTGGAAAATTTAGCAACAACGGGATTATTAGAATCAAGCCAAGGGGCAAAATGTGTTTTCTTAGATGGTTTTACAAATAGGGAAGGTAATCCTTTACCTTTAATTGTCCAAAAAACTGACGGTGGTTATAATTATGCAACCACAGATTTAGCAGCTTTAGGTTATCGCATTCAAGAAGATAAAGCCAAGCGGATTGTTTATGTGACAGACGAAGGACAATCTAACCACTTTGCCCAATTTTTCCAAGTCGCAAGAAAAGCAAATTGGATTCCTGAAGATGTGGAATTAGTTCATGTTCCTTTTGGGTTAGTATTAGGAGAAGATGGCAAAAAATTCAAAACTCGTTCTGGGGATACTGTGCGGTTACGAGATTTGTTAGATGAAGCTATTAACCGCGCTCGTGCAGACATAGAAAATAGATTACAAGAAGATGAACGCACAGAAACAGAAGAATTTATGCAAAATGTTGCGGAAGTTGTGGGGATTAGTGCGGTTAAATATGCTGATTTAAGCCAAAATCGCACCAGTAGTTATGTCTTTAGTTATGACAAAATGTTATCTCTCAAAGGCAATACAGCCCCTTATCTTCTTTATGCTTATGTGAGAATTCAAGGAATTAGTCGTCAAGGGAATATTGATTTTACCAACTTAGGAATAAATCGCCAAATCTTGCTGAAAGAAGATGCAGAATTAACTTTAGCTAAACATCTGCTGCAACTTGATGAAGTAATTAAGGAAGTAGAACAGGATTTATTACCAAATCGTTTGTGTGATTATTTGTATCAACTCAGCGATAAGTTTAACAAATTTTATGAAAATTGCCCTGTTCTCAAATCAGAAGAACCTGCAAGAACTTCACGGTTAATGTTATGTGATTTAACTGCAAAAACTCTCAAGTTGGGATTATCTTTGTTAGGAATTAAGGTTTTAGAAAGGATGTAATATTAAGTCCTGACGATTATAAATCTCAGCTACACAGACAAAACCCACTTGAATCATGAAACTCTTGTAGTGCGGGCATCTTGCCCGCTACATAAGTACCTCATTAGAGCGAAATCTGCTGTAAGCATCGTCATACATATCATTAGCCAAAAAAACCAACTCCATAACCAGCAATTATGTCATCACGAAACCTCTACCTTTTCTAAATCTACACCCAGTCCTTGATCTAATTCTGGTAAGTTTTTACCCAAAATCAGAACAGATACCATCATTAATAAACTCGTCACCATAATCACACTGATCACATTCGGATCATCAAAATTACTCGTACCTATTAACAATGCTGCGGCAAAATTGCGTTGTGCAGTTCCTACTCCTAGAACTCTTTGAGTATCAATACCAGGACCACCCAAAAGATAACCCACAGTAAAAGAAAAGATAATAAAAATAGCACAAACAAAGACCACACCATTTGTCATTGACACTCTCAGGTCTAAAGACACTGAGATTCTGCGGACAGAATAGTTTTAGGCAAAACCCAAAGTCTAATTCTCGCTACGATTGTCAAGGATCGTCTACTGAGTTGATTAAGTGAAAGACCTAATCTTCCCGCTACTTTTCGCAAAATATTCGCTGCACCATTTAGATCAGCGTTAACAATTGAACCATTAGCTGACTGATACAATCCACGTTTAACGCGCTAACAGTAATGCTTTCCACCCTTCTGGTTTCTGACCATAAACGGGCAGGGAGTCTCCATCTAAGAAAGATGCTTTTGACGTATAAGATTCTTCAGTTTCTTGAAATCTAATCCCATGTAAATCACATAGTTGCTTTAGTCGGTCTTTAAGCTTTCCTAGAGGCATTTGAACAAACCTCTGATTGTTCAATCTACCCATATTAGCGTTAGATTTAAAGCCTTCATTCCAGCCAATGACTAATGTGCCAATACCGTATTTTAGGCAGTGGTCAATAATTAGTTTTGCAGCTTTATTAACGCCATCTTTCATTTGATGGTTGCGTTTACGGGTTACTCGGTCTAACCAGTTATCCCAGTAAGCTTCAGGTTTCCCCTCTTTGCGAGTTGATACTTGTTTATTCCAAAGCTGGTTCATCGCTTTCATTGAACGAGAATCAATCAACAAGGAATTACCCAAAGTATCAACACAAGCTGCTAAATTGTCAGCAGTTCCCAAATCAATTGATAAAGCTTGATTGATGTCTAAATCATGTTTTTGTCTCTTGACTTCATAAGAAATTTCCAAGTAGAAAGCACCATTTTTAGGGAGGATAGTAAATTCTTTAACCTTTGAGTAATCAATGTTTGAAGGCATTGTCAGAAAGAAGTCAGAAATACCAAACCATCGCCTAACAGTTGTTCCTAATGAAAATCTAAGTTGTCCGTTAATTAATGTTGGAGGTTGTCCTCCTGAAGTTGGATAAGCAACCTTAAAAAGTTTAGAACCTGTCAAGTAATCTGGTGCTTTAGGTTTAAAGTGTAATTGTCCTTCGAGAAACAAAGAGCGCAATTCTTTAAAAGATTTAAAACCTTCTGCCACTGATATTAGAGTCTGCTGCATTGGAACTGATGGCATTGACTGGGCGACAAGTGATTTACTGATGGATTTTTCGTAAATCAAATCAAACTTGTTAGTTAATAACTTTCCAGTTTTGAAAAACGTCTGTCGAGCAAAGTAAACACCACTATTATAAATTTTGCCTGATTGCTGACAAAGATACTCTAATACCGCTTTTGTTTCGTTGTCTGGGGATAACAAAACTTGTTGAACTCCCATTAACTTTTTAGCCTTAGACATTGTTCGACCTGCAATGTTGTGATATTGTTAGTATATCAACATATTTACTAAATAGCAATGCCATTCCAGAAAAATAACAAATTAGGTTTCACAAGTAAACAGCCATTTGATAAAGACCCTGTTTGCTTTAAAGTGTTGCCTGGAGTCAAGGCAAAGTTAAAAGCCGTCCCAGACTGGCAAGAACGATTAAGAGAATTTACCGATAAGCTTATAGAAAAAATGAAGACTGAAGGCGAATAAATTCGTCTGTGTCGCTTATATCTCTCCGGCTAAAGCCACTGAGTTTTACGCTTACCAAGTTATCCTATAAAAAAGGGAAACAGAACTATATTTGTGTAAGTTTCTGCTTTTCTGGCAAGCTCAGTCCTAAAGGGACTGAGTTACTGACTGTGACAGAAGGGTAAATCCAGAAATTATTCCTCGACAATTTCCACTTCCCTTGGTTGTGCTGGTGCTTCAGCAGAAGTATTGGCTTCGGGACTGAGGTGATTTTTCAGTTTGAGTTTTAGGTCGTCTGAAATGGGCAAATCTTTAATTTCTTTGAGCAGAAATCTGACTGATTCGGTTTTGCTACGTTCTGTATATATAGCCTTGAGAATAGCTTCAATTCCATAGCCTGCTACAGTATCCCCTACAACTGTTGTCAGACCAAGCAGACCTATACCTCCGAGGATACCAAACGGTCCTCCCACAGATGTGAGGGTAGCAATAATAGCAGCATTACTACCTGCTGATGAAACTGCTAAAACCACGAGAATTATGCCAGGAAGACCCAGACCAGCCAATTTTTTAACGATTTCGTCCATTGTAATTACCTAAAATTGTGATACTTTTGCTGACAATCTTATCAATCTGTGATTTCAATTAATAACCGTTCGGCTGACGCACCCTAAATATGGGATATTTTTTATTTTGGCAGTCCCTAACTTGACAAGATACTACACAATTCATCGATTTCTTGATTTTTTTCTTGAATCAGTATATTCGCTAAAGTTTGTAATTGGCGCAGATTTTCTGGTTTGGCATTATCTATATCTTCGAGTTCACTTTTTAAGAATGGTTGAAACCGATAATAAGAAGTTTTATGACCTTTATTAGTAGCCTCAAACAACCGTTCTAATTCTCCAGCTACTACTTCACTCCCGCCGTCAAGCACCATATTTAACAGCGGCTTTGTCCATTGCAATAGTCCCCAATTTTTCACTTGGTCATAAGGGTAGACACTGGTCAGGGAACCGGTACCCAAGGATACTACCAAGATATCCTCCATATTCAGGGCTTGTTGATTTTCTTGCCTACTAATTTGCGCTTCTAAAATAGCCAAATTAGCGGGATTATTCGCAACTAATCCCCCATCCACTAATGTATAGAAGCCGTTGGTATTATGGGAACTGGAAACACGATAGGGAGCAAAATAAGTCGGAGTTGCACTAGTTGCCAATGCTGCATCTGTGAGCGTAAAACCTAGGCATAACTTGCGAAACTTTTTCGATTTAGTCTGTTGTTTTTCGAGCTTATTAGTAAAGAATATGGGAATTCGCTGCTCGATATCGTAGCTCGTTACGAAAACTTCTTTGAGATTATTTTCTAAAGGGCTGTCGCCAAAATATTGCTTGATAATTTCTTCTCTCCCCTCTGAAGAATATTTTGGTTGAACGAATATATCCTCTAGCTGTCCGAGTAATTGTTCCCAGAATGGCTCGTAAAATATCTCAGCCCCATATTCCAAATATATTTGCAGAAGTTCTTCAGCGCTGTATTGGGCGACGGGTGGGCTATCAGATCCTGCTAAATCTAATCGCGGTTTAGTTAGTCCGAGTGCGAGAATTCCTCCGCTGGAACTACCTGCAATTAAATCGAACAAACTAAAAATCTGTTTTTGTGTCCGCTTTTCAATTTCAGTTAAGATGATTGCGGGGATAATACCCCGAATACCACCGCCATCAATAGCAAGTATTTTATATTTGGGATTTGCTGTATTATTCATAGTTTGTTTCGATTCCTCTTGAGAGGGTGTTTGCGCTTGTTCCTGTTGTTGAATATTGTCTGGGATTGGGTATTCGGTAGTTTGGGCGATTTCGGCTATCTCTGCAGGTGAACTACTTGGTCTGTGTCCCTCGCTGGATGATTGTGCGATCGCAAATAGAACTTGTGCTAAATTCCAACTGGGATCACCATACAAGGTTCCATTATGGGTATTTCCACTCTGGTCTTGGACAGTTGTTCCTTCTCCTTCGTTTAATCTCCAGTAGGCTACTAATCCTGGTTCATTTCCGACTAGAGGACTAGAGCGATGCGTTTGGATTTGGTCTTGAGTGCAGGGATAATTCCAGACGCTAATATTTGCCAACTGTCCTGTAAAGTATACATTATTGTGTAAAGTCGCCCCCATGGTTATAGGACTAGTTGCTTTGTTCAAAGAAGAACCTGTCAAAGACCCAGTATATTCATGGTCATCAAGATATATAGTCAGTTGACCACCATTAAAAACAATGGCAAAGAAGTGCCATTGTCCGATGGTTAATTCTCCATTGCCAAAGGTTTTAATAACATTGTCAATATTTTCATCAATGTATACATCTAAATTACCTTCTTCACTGATGCCAAATTCAAAATTATCACTGTATCGGTCTGAAGAACGGGCAAAAAATACATTGTGTGCCCCGTATGTAGTTGCTTTATTGGTGAGTTGATGCGGATTCACCCATCCGGAAATCGTAAAGGCTGAACTCCCCTGAGCAAACACACCACCAATATCATTTTTGCCAAAATTTATGTAGTCATCTTGACCATCAAATGTCAGAACTGATTGGGTATTTACTTGATTTGTCACAACATTTTCATCTCCAAATCATATAATTTGTAATTAATCAACGAACTATATACATAATTTATTTTTATCTATCAGGCAATATAGCTTGTTGGTAAATATATTGACTGTTGCTGCAATACTCACACTACAAGTGTCGTAGTTTCTAAATGCTGACTGATCATTCTTTCCTATAAGACTTGTACACTGATCCCAATGCTATGGTAGTTTTGTGCCAAAATCCCATAGGAGTCCCATATATTTTTAACTCCAACGCACTTAACCTAGACTTTTAAATAATCTCAGCTTTATCAAAAAAATGCAATAGATAGCAGGTAAGACTTATGCTTATCTATCTAACGGTGCATCTTTATATCCCACATTCCGCACCCTAACTGTCACATTGGTAAGGTGCATCAGACCGCAAAAATCTAGCAAATAAACAGATTGTTGATATCTGATGCACCCTACAATAGATTTTGGTGTGACACTTGCGTAAGTTATAAGAGTGAGTCATAACTTTAACAAAATATATTTAGAACTTACGCATTGACAAATGAGGGAAAATTCTTATACGGTAATCATTGGTTGAACTTATACGTAAGCATTTTAAATAACTAAAATAGACAAAATAGTTAAAAAACTCGCTATTATGGCTAATCATCAAAATAAATTTAATTGCTTTATTATTGGCGAGGGAACTTTACCGATTCAATGTGCTGAAATACTGATCAATCAAGGTCACGTAATTTACGGCATTATCTCCGCAGATGCATCGATAATTAACTGGGCTGAGGGGAAAAACATACCTTATATTAAGCCAACAGATCATCTCGGAGAATTTTTAAGCCAGCAGCCTTTTGATTACCTGTTCAGTATTGTCAATAGGTATGTTTTACCCCAGGAAATTCTAGAGTTACCACGCCAATTTGCGATCAACTATCATGATGCCCCCCTACCAAGATATGCAGGAGTCAATGCCACTTCCTGGGCGTTGATGAATCAGGAGAAGACTCATGGGGTGACGTGGCATATAATGGCCGCTATGGTTGATGCGGGCGATATCCTGAAGCAGGTAATTATCGATATTGCTGATGACGAGACAGCTTTGACTCTGAATGGGAAATGCTATGAATCTGCTATTAATGCATTTGCTCAACTAGTTGATGAGCTATCCTCTGGTACATTTGTAGCAACCAAAGTAAACCTGAATCAGCGCACCTATTTTTCCCGCTTCAAAAGGCTGAGGGCAGGCGGAATCATCTCATGGAAGCGTTGTGCTTATGAGTTAGACGCCCTGATTAGGGCTTTAGATTTTGGTTCTTATCCCAATCCATTAGGTCGGCCTAAATTGGCTATAGACAGCAATTTGTTTATAGTCTCTAAGCTTGAG
This sequence comes from Dolichospermum sp. UHCC 0406, assembly GCF_009712025.1. Lineage (NCBI taxonomy): Bacteria > Bacillati > Cyanobacteriota > Cyanophyceae > Nostocales > Aphanizomenonaceae > Dolichospermum > Dolichospermum sp. UHCC 0406. The sequence continues at coordinate 96,044 of NZ_VILA01000022.1, read as the reverse complement.
GTTCAGGGTAACTTGTCCAACTACCCTCCGGGAACGATCACAAACATTGAACCTACTTATATCACAGTTTCTACAGCAAGTTATGATATTGCACTACGTCAGGTACTGGCTATTAATAGTCAAGCACTATCAATTTCATATCTGGTGGAGAAATTTGGCTTGCAGGTCGGGTATCAGTTTTGTGATCTTGAGCCTAATCAGGTCAAGCAGATTGAGAAGTTTGATCAGTCAATTGTTAAGCATGAAGCTTTTTGGGTAGAAAGGCTAGGAATCTTAGAGTCCATCACTATTCCTGAGGCAAAGCAGACAGCATCATTACACCTGAAAGAACCACAGTATGCCAGAGCCAGGATGTTTGTACCCGATGAGGCAATTACCTTGTGGTTACAACGCCATCCCCAATGGCACCGAAGTGATTTTCTCGCAGCTGCTTTTATTACTTATCTGGCTCGAATTGGTGGCAGCGGATGTTTTGATATCGGATTTAAAGATATTGAATTACAACGACAGTTGGTCGGACTCGAAAGCTTGTTTGCGTCAGTTGTTCCTTATCGGGTAAATATAGATTACGAGCAAAGTTTTGCGGCTTTAAAAAAACAGTTCGAATTTACCCAACTTCCCCTAACTTATGTCCGGGATGTGGTGACTAGGTATCCATCTCTTCGTTCGTTGTCCGATCATCGGGGTAGTGAGCAGTTTTTCCCAGTGGTTGTAGAGCGTGTGGAAAAACTAGAGGACTACCAAAGTCCGTTGGGAAGTGATCTAACTTTCATAATTTCCTCAGATGGGAAGAAATGTTGTTGGTTCTACAACACCGATATATTGAATAATGACAGTATTGCCAGAATGCAAGAGCAGTTTACTGTTTTTCTGCAAGGTATTCTCACCGAACCTGACCAGTGTATTGCTTACCTACCTTTGTTATCTGAGCAGCAGCGGCGGGAAATTTTGCTGGAGTGGAATGATACTCAGGTTGATGATCCCCAGGATAAATGTATCCATCAGTTATTTGAGTCGCAGGTTGATCTGACCCCGGATGCAGTGGCGGTGGTGTTTGAAAATCAACAACTTACATATCATGAATTAAATTGTCGAGCTAATCAGTTGGCGCATTACTTGCAGTCTTTGGGTGTGGGAACAGATGTGCTGGTGGGTATTTGTGTAGAGCGTTCTTTAGAAATGGTGGTGGGATTACTGGGTATTCTCAAGGCGGGTGGGGCTTACGTGCCGCTTGACCCTGAGTATCCAACTGAGCGTTTGACTTTTATGTTGGCAGATGCTCAAGTTTCAGTCTTATTAACCCAACAGCATTTAGTCGAGAAATTACCTGAAAACCAAGAGCCTGTCGTCTGCTTAGATACCGACTGGCTGGTGATCTGTGAATCTAGTCAGGAGAGTCCAATCACTGAGGTACAACCTGGTAACTTAGCTTATGTGATTTATACCTCCGGTTCTACTGGCACACCCAAGGGGGTAATGCTCTCTCACAGTAACCTTTGCAACCATATGTCCTGGATGCAAGCAACATTCCCCCTGACGGAAAAAGACAAAGTATTGCAAAAAACTCCCTTTGGCTTTGATGCGTCAGTTTGGGAATTCTACGCTCCATTATTAGCCGGTGGACAGTTGTTAATAGCTAAACCAGGAGGTCATACTGATAGTGCTTATCTGTTAAGGTTAATTGCCCAACAGCAGGTAACGATTGTTCAACTTGTCCCATCTTTGTTACAAATGCTTTTAGAGCAGGGAGGAATCGAAACTTGTCACTCCCTCAAACACGTCTTCTGTGGAGGTGAAGTCTTACCAGTTGCTCTACTTGAAGGCTTGTTAAGCAAGCTAGATGTGAACTTACACAATCTTTACGGACCGACGGAAACTTGTATCGATGCAACTTTCTGCAATTGTCAGCGAGAGATATATGCACAAATTGTCCCCATTGGTCGCCCAATTTCCAATACCCAAATTTATATCCTTGACCAAAATTTACAAGCATTACCCGTTGGTGTACCAGGCGAATTGCATATAAGTGGAGCCGGATTAGCCAGAGGCTACCTCAATCGCCCCGAATTGACACAAGAGAAATTTATCGCCAATCCCTTTAGCACCTACCCTGGTTCCCGTCTCTACAAAACCGGGGACTTAGCCCGTTATTTGCCCAATGGCAATATAGAATACCTGGGACGCATTGATAATCAAGTAAAAATCCGTGGTTTCCGGATCGAATTAGCAGAAATTGAAGCGGTACTGAACCAAAGAGATGATGTACAGGTAGCTTGTGTGATCGCCCGTGAAGACGACCCTGGGAATAAACGGCTAGTAGGCTACATTGTGCCGTCTTCCCAGATGACTTGTACTGTTAGTGAATTACCGCAATTCCTCAAGACAAAACTGCCAGATTACATGGTTCCCAATATCTTTGTGATCCTGGATTCCCTCCCCTTAACCCCTAACGGTAAGATAAACCGTGGCGCTTTACCTGTTCCCGATTTACAGGGTCAAGGGACGGACAAATACGTAGCTCCACGCACCCCCACCGAAGAAATCCTGTCACTAATTTGGGCACAAGTCCTCAAACTAGAGCAAGTAGGTATTCATGATAACTTCTTTACCTTTGGCGGACACTCCCTACTAGCAACCCAATTGGTTTCCCGTATCCGCACTAGCTTCAAAGTAGAACTACCGTTGCGTAGTTTATTTGCTGCACCGACAGTTGCTCAATTGTCGCCACATATTCAACGGTTGCAGCAACAAGAGTTAGAACTGACTTCCCCACCCATTTTACCAAGGGACGAGAATGCAGAATTACCCTTGTCTTATGCCCAACAGCGGTTGTGGTTTTTAGACCAATTACAACCGAACAGTTCCTTATATAATATCCCCATAGCTTTGCGTCTAGTCGGAACTCTCAATCAAGCAGCCTTAGCACAAAGCTTAGAAGAAATTATTCATCGTCACGAAGCATTACGCACCAATTTCATTACAGTTGATGGTACACCAAGGCAAGTCATTCAAACAGCAACAAATTGGACAGTATCAGTTGTTAACTTCAGGCATTTATCCACCAGCGCACAAGAAATAGCTGCACAGCAATTGGCACAAAAACAAGCTATTCAATCCTTTGACTTGGCAAGTGAAGTATTAATCAGAGTAACATTAGTAGTGCTTTCTGAGACAGAACACCTGTTGAATGTGTGTATGCACCACATTGTCTCTGATGGCTGGTCAATGGGTGTGTTTGTCGCAGAACTGGCAGCATTATACAATGCTTATTCAATAGGTCTACCTTCTCTGCCAGACGCTACGCGAATACCTTTAACTCCACTGCCGATTCAGTACGCAGATTTTGCAATTTGGCAAAGAAACTGGTTAGTCGGAGATGTACTGCAAAGCCAACTGAATTACTGGCAACAACAACTAAAAGATGCCCCAGCCCTGTTAGTGCTGCCCACAGACCGACCCAGACCTGCTGTGCAAACCTTCGTAGGCGCATATCAAGATTTTGCTCTTTCTGTGGAATTAACTCAAGGGTTAATGCAACTGAGTCAGCAACAAGATTGTACTCTGTTTATGACGCTGTTGGCAGCGTTTGATACCCTACTTTATCGCTACACAGGAACAGAAGACATTTTGGTAGGGACTCCAATTGCTAACCGCGATCGCAGTGAAATAGAAGGGTTAATTGGCTTTTTTGTCAATACTTTAGTGATGCGGAGTAATTTATCGGAAAATCCCAGTTTTGCGGAATTACTCACTCGTGTTCGGTCTATGGCTTTATCCGCCTATGCTCATCAGAATTTGCCATTGGAAATGCTGGTGGAAGCATTGCAGCCAGAACGCGACCTTAGTCATACACCCCTATTTCAGGTGATGTTTGCCCTCCAGAATCCTTACCTGTCAGAAGTAGAGTTGAGTGGGTTAAGTATTAGTTCATTGCCAATAGAAGGTGCAACGGCAAAGTTTGATCTTACCTTAGCAATGGAGAACACAGGTAATGGATTGATTGGGGTGTGGGAGTACAATACTGACTTGTTTGATGCCAGCACTATTGAGCGCATGACTGGTCATTTTCTGACACTACTTTCGTCAATTGTGGCTAATCCTCTGGAACAGATTTCCCAATTACCTTTGTTAACAGAACCAGAGAAACAGCAGTTATTAATTGAGTGGAATCATACTCAGGTAGATTATCCTGTTGATCAGTGTATTCATCAGTTATTTGAGCAGCAAGTCCGGCGGACACCGGATGCAGTGGCGGTGGTATTTGAAGAGCAACAACTTACATATCATGAATTAAATTGTCGAGCTAATCAGTTGGCGCATTACTTGCAGTCTTTGGGTGTGGGAGCCGATGTGCTGGTGGGTATTTGTGTGGAGCGCTCTTGGGAGATGATTGTGGGATTACTGGGTATTCTCAAGGCGGGTGGGGCTTATGTGCCCCTTGACCCTGAGTATCCACCTGAACGGTTGAGTTTCATCCTCACAGACACTCAGGTGAAAGTGCTACTGACCCAACAGCAATTAGTCAACAAGCTACCAGCCCATACTGCACAGCTTGTCTGCTTAGATACCGACTTAGAAAAAATTACCCAAAACAGCAACTCCAACCCTGTAAATACTGCCACATCGCCTAATCTGGCATACGTCATCTACACTTCAGGTTCTACAGGTCAGCCTAAAGGTGTTTTAGTCAACCACCATCATGTAACTCGTCTGTTTGCCGCCACAAACTCTTGGTATAAATTTAATTCTCAAGATGTGTGGACAATGTTCCACTCCTATGCCTTCGACTTCTCTGTTTGGGAAATTTGGGGTGCATTGCTTTATGGTGGACGACTGGTAGTAGTGCCGTATTTATTGACGCGATCGCCTGAATCGTTCTATAAATTATTATCTCAAGAGCAGGTCACAATTCTCAATCAAACGCCTTCAGCTTTCCGCCAGTTAATTCAAGCAGAACAGTCAATCGGAATGAGCAATTTGAACCTCCGTCTCGTAATTTTTGGTGGAGAAGCTCTGGAACTCGAGAGTTTGCAACCCTGGTTTGAGCGCCACGGCGACCAGAAACCGCAGTTAGTGAATATGTACGGGATTACGGAAACTACTGTACACGTAACCTATCGTCCATTGAGCCTTGACGATTTAAATCGCACAGCTAGTGTTATTGGTCGCCCGATTCCCGACTTACAAGTGTATGTGCTAGACCAGCATTTACAACCAGTACCGATTGGAGTTCCAGGGGAGATGTACGTTGGTGGTGAGGGGGTGACTCGTGGCTATCTTCATCGTGACGAACTCACAGGACAACGGTTTATCTCCAACCCCTTCCAAAGAAGTAAGGGAGGAGAACGCCTTTATAGAACAGGAGACTTAGCCCGTTATTTGCCCAATGGCGAGTTAGAGTATTTAGGGCGAATTGACCAGCAAGTAAAGATTCGCGGCTTCCGCATTGAGTTGGGCGAAATTGAAGGATTACTGGCACAACATCCAGCCGTTTGGGAAAGTGTGGTGGTAGTCAGGGAGGATGAACCGAGCAACAAACGTCTGGTAGCTTACGTAGTACCGCAAGTGGCACAAGCTCCCACAACAGCAGAACTGCGTAGCTTCCTCAAGAAAAAGTTACCAGATTACATGATACCAAATGCAATAGTCATCTTGGAGTCTTTACCCCTCACGTCCAATGGCAAAATAGACCGTCGCTCCCTACCGGTTCCAGAATCACGCGCAGGAATAGAAGAGAGTTTAGTAGCACCCCGCACTCCCGTTGAAGAAAAATTGGCACAAATTTGGGCAAAAGTCCTGAGAGTAGAGCAAGTGGGGATTCATGACAACTTCTTTGAACTTGGCGGACACTCGCTACTAGCAACCCAATTGGTTTCACGCATCCGCACTAGCTTCAAAGTAGAACTACCGTTGCGTAGTTTATTTGCGGCACCGACAGTTGCCGAATTAGCACCATCGATTCAGCAGTTACAGCAACAAAACATAGAACTAAAAGTACCACCCATCTTACCAAGGAAAAAGAATGCAAAATCATAATGAAGAATTACCACTATCTTATGCTCAACAGCGTTTGTGGTTTTTAGACCAGTTCGATGCCAACAGTGCCTTATACAACATACCCTTAGCTTTGCGTCTAGTAGGAACTCTCAATCGAGCAGCCTTAGAACAAAGCTTAAAAGAAATTATTGATCGCCACGAAGCCTTACGCACCAATTTCATGACAATTGATGGACAACCAACACAAATCATTCAAACAGAAATAAATTGGACAGTATCAGTTGTTGACTTGCAGCATTTATCTACACTTGTACTGAGCGAAGTCGAAGTAACCGAACAAGAAAGTGCTGCACAGCAATTGGCACAAAAACAAGCAATTCAACCCTTTGATTTAGCAAGTGAATCGTTAGTCAGAGCGACATTAGTCGTACTATCCGAGACAGAAAACTTACTATTAGTGTGTATGCACCACATTGTCAGTGATGGCTGGTCAATGGGAGTGTTTTTCCAAGAACTAGCGGCACTGTACAATGCTTATTCAATAGGTCAGCGAACACCGTTAGAGCCATTAGCAATTCAATACGCAGATTTTGCAATTTGGCAAAGAGAGTTGTTGCAAGGGGATTTGCTGCAAAGCCAATTGAGTTACTGGCAACAACAACTAAAAGATGCACCAGCGTTATTATCCCTACCCACAGACAGACCCAGACCTGCTGTGCAAACCTTCGTAGGCGCACATCAACAGTTTGCACTTTCAGTTGAGTTAACTCAAAAGTTGACAAAACTGAGTCAGGAGCAGGAAGTAACACTATTCATGACATTGTTGGCAGCATTTGATACCCTAGTTTACCGCTACACAGGACAATCAGACATTGTGGTAGGGTCTCCTATAGCAAACCGCAATTACGGTGAAATAGAATCATTAATTGGCTTTTTTGTCAATACATTGGTAATGCGTACCAACTTGGAAGGGAATCCTCGATTTAGTGAATTACTGACTCGTGTTCGGTTAATGGCAATGGATGCATACTCTCATCAGGATTTACCTTTTGAAATGCTAGTTGAGGCATTGCAGCCCGAACGGGATCTCAGCTATACACCGCTGTTTCAGGTAGTGTTTGGCCTTCAGAATGCTCCTAACTCTCAAGTAGAGTTGACTGGATTAACTCTTAGTCCATTGGTAGTAGAAAGTGTAACTGCCAAGTGTGATCTTACCTTAGTAATGGAGAACACAGGTACTGGACTAGTTGGTGTGTGGGAGTATAACACTGACTTGTTTGATACAGGCACTATTGAGCGGATGACTGGTCATTTTGTCACCTTACTTGAGGGAATTGTGGCGAATCCCCTTGAGCGAATTTCCCAATTACCTCTGCTGACAGAAGTTGAGCAGCAGCAGTTATTGGTAGAGTGGAATGATACACAAGTAGACTATCCCCAAGATAAGTGTATCCATCAGTTATTTGAGGAGCAGTGTTTGAGGACACCCGATGCTGTGGCGGTGGTGTTTGAGAATCAACAACTTACATATCACGAGTTGAATTGTCGCGCTAACCAGTTGGCACATTACTTGCGCTCTCATGGAGTGGGAGCAGATGTATTGGTGGGTATTTGTGTAGAGCGATCGCTAGAGATGATCGTGGGACTATTAGCCATTTTCAAGGCGGGCGGTGCTTATGTGCCACTTGACCCAGAGTATCCACAAAAGCGGATTCAGTTCATGCTAAAAGATTCTGGGACATCGGTGTTACTCACCCAAAGTTTCCTCCTAGACCAATTACCTATAGCTGAACAGCAAAATCCCTACCAAGTAATTTGTTTAGATCAGGAAAGTTTTAGTTCGGAGTTAACCGATAATCCCAATCCTCAAAGTACACCTAATAATTTAGCTTACGTCATCTACACCTCTGGTTCGACAGGACGACCTAAAGGTGTAATGATTGAACATCAGGCACTGGTAAATTTAAGCTTGGCTTGGTGCAAAACTTTTCAAGTTCAATCCCAAAGCCGTTTGCTTCAGTTTGGGTCTTTTAGCTTTGATCTATCTGTGGCTGAAATTGCTACTACCTTCGTCAGTGGTGCTTGCTTGTATCTTCCAAACATTGAAACCTTGTTACCAAGTCAAGTCTTGGTTGACTTTTTAGCTGATCACAAGATTTCCCATAGTTTTTTATCTCCTTCGGCGTTGTCTGTCTTACCTCAAGCGACCTTACCCGATTTGCAATATCTAAGCGTTGGTGGTGAAGCTTCCTCAGCAGAATTAGTAGAACGGTGGGGAACGGGACGGCGTTTTTTCAACGCCTACGGACCTACGGAGTCTACGGTTGCAGCGACGATAGCAATTTGTCAACCCAATGGAAGAAAACCGCCCATCGGTCGTCCAATCGCCAACGCGCAAATCTACATTTTAGACGAATATCTGCAACTAGTTCCCGTTGGTGTACCAGGAGAATTGCACATCGGTGGTGCGGGGTTAGCACGAGGCTACCTCAACCGACCTGAATTGACACAAGAGAAATTTATCCCCAATCCCTTTGACAATTCAAAATTTAAAATACCCTACAGAAACGCCAAAGACGTACAAAATTCAAAATTATATAAAACTGGGGACTTAGCCCGTTATCTACCAGATGGCAACATTGAATACCTGGGACGCATCGACAATCAGGTAAAAATTCGTGGCTTCCGCATTGAATTGGGAGAAATTGAAGCAGTACTAAGTCAACTAGGCGATGTCCAAGCATCTTGCGTCATTGTTCGCGAAGATATAACCGGGGATAAACGCCTAGTTGCTTACATCGTGCCACAAAAAGAGGTGACACCGACAGTTACTGAACTGCGACAATTCCTAAAAGCCAAGCTACCAGAATATATGGTACCTAATGCTTTCGTCATTTTAGAATCTCTGCCACTAACTCCCAATGGTAAAATCGACCACCGCGCTTTACCCACACCAGATTTACACAGCGAACTCAAACACAAATATGTAGCCCCGCGCACTCCAGTTGAGGAAATACTGGCACAAATTTGGGCGCAAGTGCTGAAAGTAGAGCAAGTGGGGATAGAAGATAACTTCTTTACCTCCGGAGGACACTCACTCCTAGCAACACAACTGGTTTCACACATCCGCAACATTTTCCAAGTGGAACTACCATTGCGGGAGTTATTTGCTGCACCGACAATAGCCGAATTGATGCCATTGATTCAGCATTTACAACAACAAGACTTAGAACTAACTTCCCCACCCATCTTACCAAGGGCAGAGAATGCAGAATTACTATTATCATTTGCTCAAAATCGGCTGTGGTTTTTAGACCAGTTCGAGCCGAACAGTGCCTTATACAACATACCCATAGCTTTACGTCTAGTCGGAACTCTCAATCAAGCAGCCTTAGAACAAAGCTTACAAGAAATTATTCATCGCCACGAAGCCTTACGCACCAATTTAATTACAGTTGATGGACAACCAAGACAAATCATTCAAACAGCAACAAATTGGACACTAGCAGTTGTTGACTTGAAGCATTTATCGACAACTGCACAAGAAATAGCTGCACAGCAATTAGTACAACAACAAGCTCTGCAACCCTTTGACCTAGAAAAACAGGCATTAGTGAGAGCGACATTAGTAGTGCTGTCTGTGACAGAGCATCTATTTTTAGTGTGTATGCACCATATTGTCTCTGATGGCTGGTCTATGGGGGTGTTTGTCCAAGAACTAGCGACCCTGTACAATGCTTATTCAATAGGTCAACCTGCCAATCTCGCACCACTGCCGATTCAGTACGCAGATTTCGCCTTATGGCAGAGACAGTGGTTAGCCGGGGATGTATTACAAAACCAATTGAATTATTGGCAACAACAACTAAAAGATGCACCAGCCCTATTATCACTCCCCACAGACCGACCCAGACCTGCGGTGCAAACCTTCGCCGGCGCATATCATGAGTTTGCACTCTCTGTTGAGTTAACTCAAAAACTGACAAAACTGAGTCAGGAACAAGGGGTGACGTTGTTCCTGATGTTGTTGGCAGCCTTTGATACCCTACTTTATCGCTACACAGAACAATCAGATATTTTAGTGGGGACACCAATTGCTAACCGCAATCGCAGTGAAATAGAAGGGTTAATTGGCTTTTTTGTCAATACTTTAGTTTTACGGACTGATTTATCAGGTAATCCCAGTTTTGCGGAATTACTCACTCGTGTTCGGTTGATGGCGATGGATGCTTATGCTCATCAGGATTTACCCTTTGAAATGTTGGTGGAAGTATTGCAGCCAGAACGAGACCTCAGCCATGCACCACTGTTTCAGGTAGATTTTCTCCTCCAAAATGATCCCCTATCGACCGTAGAGTTGACTGGGTTAACTGTCAGTCCATTGCCAATAGAAAGCGCAACGGCAAAATTTGATCTTACATTAGGAATGCAGAACACAGGTAATGGACTAGTGGGAGTGTGGGAGTACAACACCGACTTGTTTGACCATAGCACCATCGAGCGCATGAAGGGTCATTTTGTCACAATGCTGGAAGCAATTGTAGCGAATCCCCAAGAGCGAATTGACCAATTGCCAATGCTAACAGCAGTTGAGCAACAGCAGTTATTTGTAGAATGGAACGATACTCAAGCCGATTATCCCGAAGATAAATGTATTCATCAGTTGTTTGAAGAGCAGGTTAAGTTTAGCCCAGATGCAGTAGCAGTAATATTTGAAAATCAACAATTAACTTATGGTGAGTTGAACACCCAAGCCAATCAATTAGCACACCACCTACAATCTTTAGGTGTCAGACCAGAGGTTTTGGTGGGGATTTATTTAGAGCGATCGCTATCCATCATCGTCACATTGTTAGCCGTCCTCAAAGCCGGTGGCGGTTATGTCCCCCTCGACCCTGATTATCCCCAGCAGCGTTTAGCTGACATATCTGAGGATTCACAATTTTCTGTGCTGATCACACAGCAAAAATTGCTCAATTCTCTACCAGTACAAGGAGTAAAAATCATTGTCTTGGATACAGAATCTGAGATGCTGACGAATCAAAGTCAAGTAAATCCGGTCAGTGAGGTCAAACCAGAAAACTTAGCTTGTCTATTGTACACTTCTGGGTCTACCGGCAAACCCAAAGGCGTAATGCTGACTCACGCAGCTTTAGTTAACCATAGCAGTGCAATTAGTGAAGTATTTGGTTTAACTAGCGGCGATCGCGTGTTGCAATTTGCGTCCTTCAGCTTTGATGTAGCGGCGGAAGAAATATTCCCCACTTGGTACAAAGGCGCAACGGTGGTATTAAGACCCACACAAATGTTCCCTGACTTTGCCAGCTTGAGCCAATTTATTGCCCAAGAAAGTCTCAGCGTCTTAAATATTACTCCAGCCTATTGGCATGAATGGGCAGTAGCTGTATCTCAAGACAATGCAACTGTACCGCCAAGTCTGCGGTTAGTGGCGGTGGGTGGGGATGCAGTTCTCCTGGAAACAGTGACAATATGGCGACAAGTAGTAGGCGATCGCGTCAATTGTCTAAATGTCTACGGTCCAACCGAAGCATCTGTAACAGCCATAGTCCATGACCTACTCCATCCTCAATCAGAAACAGCCAACTCAGTGCTGATTGGTCGTCCCATTGCCAATACACAAGCCTACATCCTTGACCGTCATCTGCAACCCGTACCAGTGGGAGTCAAAGGTGAACTGCACCTGTGTGGTGTTCGTTTAGCAAGAGGTTATCTCAACCGCCCAGAACTGACGGAGGAAAAATTTATTCCCAACCCCTTCAGTGGCAGCAGAGGGGCAGAAATTCTAGCTAATTCCCAGTCCCCAGTCCCCAGTTCCCGACTTTATAAAACCGGGGACTTAGCCCGCTATTTGCCAGATGGTAACATTGAGTGCTTTGGACGCATCGACAATCAAGTAAAAATTCGGGGATTCCGCATCGAGTTGGGAGAAATTGAAGCGGTACTAAACCAATATATTGATGTGCAAACATCTTGTGTGATCATCCGCGAAGATACCCCAGGGGATAAATATTTAGTTGCCTACGTAGTACCATATCCCGAAAAAATACCCACAATTAGCGAACTGCGTCAATTCCTCTCTAGGAATCTGCCTCTTTACATGGTGCCCCAGGCTTTCGTATTTCTGGACTTTCTCCCACTAACACCAAACCGCAAAGTAGACCGTCGCGCCCTACCAGCACCAGATTTATCCAGCAACAGAACAGACAAATATGTTCCCCCACGCACCCCCACCGAAGAAATGCTGGCACAGATTTGGGCGCAAGTGTTGAAAGTGGAGCAAGTCGGCATTCATGATAACTTCTTTGAACTTGGGGGACACTCCCTACTGGCAACGCAATTGGTATCCCGCATCCGTTCCCACTTCCAAGTAGAACTACCATTGCGAAGCCTGTTTGCAGCAGCAACAGTTGCCCAATTAGCTGATCTGATTGGGCAGTCACAGCGACAAAACTTAGAAATAACAGTACCACCAATTTTACCAAGGGCAGAGAATGCAGAATTATCATTGTCTTATGCCCAACAACGGTTATGGTTTTTAGACCAGTTACAGCCCAACAGTTCCTTATACAACATACCCTTAGCTTTGCGTCTAGCAGGATTTCTCGAAGTTGCAGCCCTAGAACAAAGCTTAGAAGAAATTATTTATCGCCATGAAGCGTTACGCACCAACTTCATCACCATTGATGGAAAACCCACTCAAATCATTCAAACAGTCAGGAATTGGCAACTATCAGTAATTGAATTGCAACATCTGCCAAGATTGGAGCAAGAAACATCTGCACAGGAATTGGCAATTACACAGGCTATTCAACCCTTTGACTTGGCCAGCGGTTCCCTACTGAGAGCAACATTAGTCGTACTGTCCGAGACAGAACACATATTGTTAATTTGTATGCACCACATTGTCAGTGATGAATGGTCTATGGGGGTGTTTATTCAGGAACTGGCAACATCTTATAATGCTTATGCTCAAGGTCAGTCTGCCAATACCGCACCACTACCGATTCAGTACGCCGATTTTGCAATTTGGCAAAGACAGTGGTTAGTCGGGGAGGTACTACAAAGCCAATTGAGTTACTGGAAACAACAACTAAAAGATGCACCAGCTTTATTGTCCCTTCCCACCGACAGGCCCAGACCTGCTGTGCAAAAATTCCTGGGCGCGTATCAAGAGTTTGCACTTTCTCTGGAATTAACTCAAGGCTTAATGCAACTGAGTCAGCAACAAGGGGTAACTTTGTTCATGACGCTGTTGGCAGGGTTTGATACATTACTTTACCGCTATACCGGACAATCAGATATTTTGGTGGGGACACCAATTGCTAACCGCAATCACAGCGAAATAGAAGGGTTAATTGGCTTTTTTGTGAATACTTTAGTGATGCGGACTGATTTATCGGCAGATCCTAGTTTCTCATCATTACTGGGGCGTGTTCGGGAAATGGCGCTGTCCGCCTACGCTCATCAGGATTTGCCGTTTGAAATGCTGGTGGAAGCATTACAGCCCCAAAGAAACCTCAGCCATACACCCCTGTTCCAGGTGGCATTTGTGTTCCAGAATGCGCCTAACTCTCAAGTAGAACTGACTGGGTTAACTGTTAGTCCACTGGTTGTAGAAAGCACAACTGCCAAGTTTGATCTTACCTTAGCAATGGAGAACACAGGGACTGGACTGGTGGGAGTGTGGGAATATAACACTGATTTGTTTGATAGCAGCACCATCGAGCGGATGGCGAGTCATTTTGTGACACTACTTGAGGGAATTGTAGCGAATCCCTTTGAGCGAATTTCCCAATTACCTCTGTTGACAGCAGTTGAGCAGCAGCAGTTATTAATTGAGTGGAATGATACACAAGTAGACTATCCCCAAGATAAGTGTATCCATCAGTTATTTGAGGAGCAGTGTTTGAGGACACCCGATGCTGTGGCTGTGGTGTTTGAGAATCAACAACTTACATATCACGAGTTGAATTGTCGAGCTAATCAGTTAGCGCATTACTTGCAGTCTTTGGGTGTGGGTGCGGATGTACTGGTAGGGTTGTGTGTAGAGCGATCGCTAGAAATGATCGTGGGACTACTTGCAATTCTCAAAGCCGGGGGCGCTTATGTGCCACTTGACCCAGATTATCCCCAAGAGCGTTTGAACTTGATCTTAGAAGATGCTCAAGTTTCAGTCTTATTGATTCAACAACATCTAGTTGAGAAATTACAACAGCATCAGGCGCATATCGTCTGCTTAGATAGCGATGGGGAAAAAATTGCTCAAAACAGCAACTCAAATCCTCTCAATATCGCCACACCAAGTAACCTAGCTTATGTCATCTACACTTCGGGTTCTACAGGTAAGCCCAAGGGCGTTTTAGTCAACCACTCTCATGTAGTGCGTCTGTTTGCAGCCACAGACTCTTGGTATAACTTTAACTCTCAAGATGTGTGGACAATGTTCCACTCTTATGCATTTGATTTCTCTGTCTGGGAAGTTTGGGGTGCATTGCTATATGGTGGACGACTGGTAGTAGTGGGATATTTAGTAACGCGATCGCCCAAATCCTTCTATGAATTACTATGTCAAGAGAAAGTTACAATTCTCAATCAAACACCATCAGCTTTCCGTCAGTTGATTCCAGCAGAACAGTCAATTGCAACTGTTGGAGATTTGAACTTGCGCCTGGTAATTTTCGGAGGAGAGACTTTAGAACTCAATAGTTTGCAGCCTTGGTTTGACCGACACGGCGACCAGTCGCCCCAGTTAGTGAATATGTACGGGATTACAGAAACCACTGTACATGTAACTTATCGTCCATTGAGCAAAGCCGATTTGCATAGTAAAGCAAGTGTAATTGGTCGTCCGATTGGGGACTTACAGGTGTATGTGCTGGATGAACATTTACAGCCAGTGCCGATTGGGGTTGCGGGTGAGATGTACGTTGGTGGTGCTGGGGTGACTCGTGGCTATCTCAATCGCGCCGAACTGACAGCACAACGGTTTATCTCTAATCCCTTTAATGGCAACTCCGAGCAGCTACTATATAAATCCGGTGACTTAGCTCGTTATCTGCCGAATGGCGAATTGGAGTATTTAGGGCGAATTGACAATCAAGTAAAAATTCGTGGCTTCCGCATTGAGTTGGGCGAAATTGAAGCTGCGCTGTCCCAGCTAAGAGAAGTACGGGAAGTAGTGGTCGTAGCACGGTCAGACCAACCGGATAACAAACGCCTGGTAGCTTATGTTGTACCGCAACAGAAAAACCTCGAATCATCAAAGAAACCAGAAAAATTATCAACAGACAAAGTAGAGCTATGGCCATCTATAGCTGAATACTATGTCTATGACGACTTGCTGTATTACGCTATGACCAATGACCATCGACGTAACGATAGTTATAAAGTCGCTATTAATCAATTGGTCAAAGATAAAATAGTCGTTGAAATTGGCACAGGTAAAGATGCAATCTTATCCAGATTTTGTGTCCAAGGGGGTGCCAATAAAATTTATGCAATTGAAAGAAATGAGGAAACCTGCCGCCAAGCAAGAGCTTGTATTGAAAAGTTAGGTTTAGCAGACAAAATCACAGTCATTCATGGAGATGCAACTTTAGTTGATATCCCAGAACTCGCTGATGTCTGCGTTTCCGAAATCGTGGGAGCAATTGGTGGCTCTGAAGGAGCAGCAGTAATTATTAATAACGCGAGAAGATTTCTCAAGCCTGATGGTTTGATGATTCCTGAAAGAAGCATTACTAAGATGGCGGCTGTCACTCTCCCAGATGAAATATTACACAATCCTAAATTTGCTGAAATTCCGGCATATTACACCAAAAAAATCTTTGAGGAAGTCGGATATCCATTTGACTTAAGGGTATGTATTAAGAAATTTTCCCAAGCAAATGTTCTATCCACTGTGGATGTTTTGGAAGACTTGAACTTCAATGAATATATTAGCCCAGAATTTTCCCATGAAGTTCAATTGGAAATTCACAAAAATGGGCGAATGAATGGATTTTTGGTATGGCTGAATTTGCATACTATTGCCGGAGAAGAAATAGATATTCTCGAACATGAATATTGCTGGCTTCCTGTTTATTTACCATTATTTGAACCGGGGATTGAGGTTGAGTACGGTGATGTCATTCAAGCAGTTTGTTCCAGGACACTTTGCGAAAATAATCTCAACCCAGATTATGCAATTAAAGGTCGTCTGCTGAAAAAGAATGGAGAAAATATTAACTTTGAATATGTCTCCTATCACTATAAAAATAATTTCCGGCAAACACGTTTCTATCAACGATTATTTGCTGATTATGGCAATGTAAAAAATAATTACCCCGATAATTTAGCTCGATATTTGAGAGCTAATCTTAAGAAACTCTTGCCCGACTACATGATACCCTCCAGCTTTGTGGTGCTAGAGAACTTGCCCTTAACACCAAACGGCAAGATAGACCACCTTGCCCTGCCAAAACCAGAGCTAACTGTTCTAAGTGAAGCTGATTATGTCATGCCAAATACAGAAGCAGAAAAAATCATTGCTGCTATTTGGCAAAAAATACTACAAATAGAAAAGGTGGGTCTTGAGGATAATTTCTTTGAACTTGGAGGACATTCTCTACTAGCAACTCAGGTAATCTCTCGCTTGCAGGAAGCTTTTGGAATTTCGTTGCCGTTACGCTATATCTTTGAATCACCGACAGTTGCTCAGTTAAGTGAGGCGATTTTAAGTCAGCTAGAAACTGGTTCAGGTTTGACGGTGCCAGCCATCGCACCTGTTGACCGAGACAGAGACATACCTCTATCGTGGGCGCAGGAACGCCTGTGGTTTGTAAATCAGTTGGAAGGTGAAAGTAGTGCTTACACAATAGATTTCACCATGCGGCTGGTGGGGAATCTCAATGTCAAAGCTTTAGAGCAAGCTTTTGCGGCGATCGGGCAACGTCATGAACCGCTGCGGACTCAGTTTAAGATTAAGGATAATAAGCCAGTGCAGGCGATCGCACCCAGTATGACCATCACCCTACCAGTGGTGGATTTACAAAATCTCCAAGACCCCACCAAACAAGTAGAGGAACTGGCGACAGCAGAAGCCTGTAAACCCTTCGATTTGGCTAATGGTTCAGTGCTGCGAGTCAAGCTTTGGCAAGTTGCGCCCGACGAGTATGTATTGCTACTAGCAATTCATCATATTGCAGCTGATGGTTGGTCAATGGGCATTTTGATCGATGAACTCTCAGCCTATTACCGCAGCTTTTCAACGGGTAGTTCTGTTGAATTACCAGAATTATCCATACAGTATGCCGACTTCGCTGTCTGGCAGCGTCAGTGGCTGACAAATCAAGTATTAGAGCGTCAATTAAGCTACTGGAAGCAACAGTTAACAGGTGCGCCACCTCTATTAGAATTACCCACAGACCGCCCCCGCCCAGCTATACAAACTTTCCGAGGCGGTACAGAGCAACTGCAACTAGATAGCCAGCTAACCCAGCAGCTGAAAAAGCTCTCTCAAAAGTCTGGAAGCACTCTGTTTATGACACTGTTGGCGGGTTTTGTAGTGTTACTGTCTCGTTACAGTGGACAAACAGATTTGGTGGTTGGCTCACCGATCGCTAATCGCAATCGCCAAGAAATCGAACCATTAATTGGCTTTTTTGTCAATACATTGGCGCTAAGATTCGATCTTTCCCCAGAACCGAGCTTTGAAGCCTTACTAGCGCAGGTGCGAAAAGTTACCCAAAACGCCTACGAGCATCAGGATTTACCCTTTGAAATGTTAGTGGAAGAGTTGCAACTGGAGCGGAACTTGGATCGCAATCCCTTGACGCAGGTGGTATTTGCCCTCCAGAATGCGCCAACTGCGCCTTGGGATTTTCCTGGTGTCAGGGTCCAGGATATGCCTTCAGGACTGGACTCGGTTCGAGTTGACCTAGAACTTTACTTGTGGGACGTACCAGAAGGTCTGGGGGGCTTTTGCTCGTACAACAGGGATTTGTTTGATGGGACAACTATTGCCCGGATGATGCAAAATTTTGTAACTTTATTAGGGGCAATTGTTGACAATCTCCAACAATCGGTGGCTTTACTACCCTTACTAACAGAGGGCGATCGCCATCAACTATTAAAGGAATGGAATGATACCCAAACCGATGATCCCTACCACAAGTGTATTCATCAATTAGTAGAAGAAAAGGCAGAACAGACTCCCGATGCAATCGCAGTAGTCTGTGGAAATCAACAACTGACCTATGCACAGTTGAACAATCGCGCTAATCAGTTAGCTCATTACCTGCGGTCTTTGGGGCTAGAAACCGAGCAGTTGGTGGGGATTTGTGTAGAGCGATCGCCCTTAATGCTCGTGGGAATTTTAGGAATTCTCAAAGCAGGCGGTGCTTACGTGCCGCTTGACCCTGAGTATCCCCAAGAACGTCTGAGCTTGATGTTAGAGGACAGTCAAGTTTCGTTACTGCTGACCCAATGGACACTCATTGAAAAATTACCCCAACATCCAGCCAAACCTGTATTTTTAGATGAAATTTGGCAACAAATTGCCCAAAACAGCCAAGAAAATCTCACGGGAATCGTCACTGCTGCTAACTTAGCCAATGTAATTTATACTTCTGGGTCTACAGGTAAACCGAAAGGGGTAATGGTTGAGCATCAAGGATTGTGCAACCTAGCTCAAGCTCAGATTCAGGCTTTTGGTTTGCATTCTGATAGTCGAATTCTCCAGTTTGCTTCCTTGAGTTTTGATGCTTGTATATCAGAAATTTTGATGTCCTTGGGATCGGGAGGGACACTTTATCTAGGAAGCAAAGATTCTCTAATGCCCGGTACGCCCTTAATTGAGCGATTACGAGATTATGCCATTACCCATATCACCCTACCACCATCGGCATTAGCTGTTCTGCATAAAGTCGAACTGACTACCCTGCAAACCATAATTGTCGCGGGAGAAGCCTGTGCGGTTGAACTTATCAAACAATGGTCAGCGGGGCGCAATTTCTTTAATGCTTATGGACCGACAGAAGGAAGCGTCTGTGCAACTCTGGCAAAATGCACCCCTTTCGACCCAA
This sequence comes from Dolichospermum sp. UHCC 0406, assembly GCF_009712025.1. NCBI lineage: Bacteria > Bacillati > Cyanobacteriota > Cyanophyceae > Nostocales > Aphanizomenonaceae > Dolichospermum > Dolichospermum sp. UHCC 0406. The sequence continues at coordinate 76,962 of NZ_VILA01000022.1, read as the reverse complement.
AAGTTACCATTGGTCGTCCCATTGCCAACGTCCAAGTTTACATTTTAGACTCCCAGTTACAGCCTGTACCGATTGGTGTACCAGGAGAATTACATATTGCTGGCGTTGGGGTAGCCAGAGGCTATCTCAACCGACCAGAATTAACCCAAGAGAAATTTATCTCCAATCCCTTTGGCCCATCAAAATTGTATAAAACCGGGGATTTAGGTCGTTATTTAGCGGATGGGACGATTGAATACCTGGGACGCATCGACAATCAAGTGAAGATTCGGGGTTTTCGCATAGAACTGGGTGAAATTGAAGCAGTTGCAAGCCAACACCCCTTAGTACAGGAAAGTGTCGTCATAGCAAGAGAAGACATCCCTGGTGATAAACGTCTGGTGGCTTATTTAGTTCCGGCTCTCCAGGGTCAAGTTTTACCAGAACAGTTGGCGCAATGGCAAGGCGAGTATGTTAGTGATTGGCAAAAACTCTATGAACAATCCTATAGCCAACAGCAAACCCCAACAGATGACCCCACCTTCAATATTAGTGGTTGGAACAGTAGTTATACTGGCAAAGCCATTCCCGATTCAGAAATGCGGGAGTGGGTTGAGAGTACGGTGAGCCGAATTTTGCTAGGGAAACCGCAGCGAGTGTTAGAAATTGGTTGCGGTAGTGGGTTATTGCTATTTCGCGTTGCTCCCCATTGTCAAGAATATTGGGGAGCGGATTATTCCTCAGCAACTATTCGCAATCTGGAGCGATTATGTGGGGAGATCCAGGGTCTAGAAAATGTCCGCCTGCTACACAAAACAGCAGATAACTTTGAAGGTATCCCCCAAGGAGCCTTTGATACGGTGGTTGTGAACTCAGTAGTACAGTATTTTCCCAGTGTGGACTATCTGTTACAGGTTTTAGAAGGGGCAATGACAGCGATCGCCTCTCAAGGTAAGATATTCGTGGGGGATGTCCGTAGTTTACCCTTGCTCTTGCCATACCATGCCGCCGTACAGTTAGCCCGCGCCGAGTCTGACAAAACCGTTGAACAATGGCAACAGCAGGTACATCAGACTGTGGCTGCCGAAGAAGAACTACTCATTGATCCCAGATTTTTCATTGCTCTACAACAACGTTTTCCCCAGATTACTTGGGTAGAGATTCAACCTAAGCGCGGTCATGCTCAAAATGAGTTAACCCAATTCCGCTATGATGTCACTCTGCATCTAAATACTAATGTGGAGAAAAGGGCAGTTCCTTGGTTAAATTGGCAACTTGACCAACTTTCGTGGACACAATTACAAGATCAGCTCAAGTTGGTTCAGCCAGAATGGTTAGGAATCAGAGATGTACCTAATCAACGGCTACAACAGGCGCGGCAGGTTTTAGGCTGGTGGGAAAATCCTCCTGCCGCCTCTACGGTGGGAGAACTGCGACAACGGTTAGCCGCACAGCCAATGGTGGGGATCAATCCTGAGCAAATTTGGCAGATAGGAGAGGAGTTAGGCTACACAGTCCACCTCAGTTGGTGGGAAAGTAGTCAGGATGGTTGTTTTGATGTGGTATTGAGCCGTAACAGTTCAACGCCAGTTTCTGATATACAATCATACCCAAGTTTTTGGGAGCATGAGACAATTACAACTAAACCCTGGACTGACTATACGAACAATCCCCTCTATGGTAAGTTAGTCCAGAAGCTTGTGCCGCAAGTGCGGGAATTTATCCAACAAAAGCTACCCAATTACATGATTCCTCAAGCTTTTGTCCTGCTAAATGCTTTACCCTTAACTCCCAATGGTAAAGTAGATCGTCGCGCATTACCTACACCTGATACAGCTTCCAGAAATCTGGGAACGGGTTTTGTCTCACCTCGCACTCCTATTGAAGCTCAAATGGCACAAATCTGGAGTGAAGTTTTGGGATTGGAACGCATTGGGGTTAAGGATAATTTCTTTGAACTAGGCGGACATTCTCTATTAGCCACTCAGGTGATCTCTCGTTCCCGCGATATTTTCTCGGTGGAATTGTCCTTACAAAATTTGCTGGAGTATCCAACTATCGTCAATTTAGCCCAAATGATTGAGGTACTTGGGGTTAGTCAAATATCTATTACCGAAACCCCAGAAGATTACGAAGAGGGAGAATTATAGAAAAATTTCCCCGCTTTCAAAGTAGGTAGCTCATCACTTTGTTGCGAAAATCAAAGCCCAAAAAGCTGATAATTTCGTAGGGTGGGCACTCAGGGGGAACGGTAGAGGGCAATACGGCTCAGATAGGGTTGGGGAATGTGGGGGGTGTGAAAGAATAATTGTTGGTGCGATTCGTTGTTATATTTTTATAAAATTTAAACCGATGAAAACAGTTAATTTTTTGTCTCATCTCAATGATTTAGGAATAAATGTCTGGGTGGAAAATGATAAGCTGCGTTATCGTTCACCCAAGGGAGTAATAATTCCAGAATTACTGCAAGAGTTAAAAGAGCGTAAAGAGGAATTAATCGCTTTCTTGCGCCAACAAGCGGAGGATTTAAATCAAGCAGAAACCTATGATGTCGTAATTTGTGGTGGTGGATTAGCGGGTTTAACTTTAGCAAGACAGTTAAAATTGCAAAAGCCTAATATGGCGATCGCCGTGCTTGATAAAATGTCTGGTCTTTCACCAGAAGCTAGTTTTAAGGTGGGAGAGTCAACGGTTGAAGTGGGAGCTTTTTATTTAGCGAATACTCTGCAATTAACCGATTACTTTGAAGAACAACATTTAGTTAAACTGGGATTACGATATTTCTTTAACAATAGTGCTACCAATTTCCAAGAAAGACCAGAACTAGGACTATCAGAGTTTCATGCTCCCAATTCTTATCAAATAGATCGGGGAAAATTGGAAAATGATTTGCGCCAGTTTAATATGGAAGCGGGAGTAGAATTACGGGAAGGTTGTTTAGTTAATGAAATTGCTCTCGCGGAAGGATTACAGCAACATCATAAAGTTGTTTATACCCAAGGTGATGGAGATAATAGAAAAAACAAAATCATTAAAGCAAGGTGGGTAGTTGATGCAATGGGTCGCCGTCGATTTCTGCAAAGGAAACTGGGTTTAGATAAACCTAATAATGATAACTTTGGTGCTGTTTGGTTTCGGGTTAATGGTCGCTTTGATATCGGCGATTTTGTCCCTAGCAGTGAAGAAAAATGGCATAATCGTGTTCCCAACAAAAATCGTTATTATTCTACGAATCATTTATGCGGTGAAGGCTACTGGGTTTGGACAATTCCTTTATCTACTGGTCATACCAGTATCGGGATTGTGGCTCGTCAAGACATTCATCCTTTGAAGAATTATTATAACTACGAATTGGCTTACCAATGGTTACAGAAAAACGAACCTGTTTTGGCTTGTCACTTAAAAGATAAAGAGCCTGAAGACTTTAGGAAAATGCCCAAATATAGCTACTCATCTAAACAAGTATTTTCCTCGAATCGTTGGGCTTGTGTGGGTGAAGCTGGAACATTTCCCGATCCATTTTATTCTCCAGGTACAGATAATATTGGATTTGGTAATTCATTAACGACCCAGTTAATCGCACTCGATTTGGAAGATAAACTTACCAAAGAAAAGGTTGAAGATGCTAATTATTTTTACATAAGCTATAGCGATGGGGTCACGTTAAATATTCAAAATGCCTATAACTGTCTGGGAAATGGGATAGTAATGGCGACAAAATTCATCTGGGATACTTTGTCAGGATGGACATTTAGTGGTTTGATGATGTTTAATTCTATCTTCCTTGATCAGGATTTTAGAACAAGAGTTCAAGAGATAAATAGCAAATTTTTCCCCCTTTCCTATCGGATGCAACAGTTATTTAGAGATTGGGCGAATAAATCTTTAAATCGGGTTAACTTTGAATTTATTGATTATTTAGCGATTCCTTTTGTTGATGAACTGCGAACCCGTAATTTAAAATCTAACAAAACTAAGTCGGAAATCATTGAAAATTATCTCAGTAGCCTCAAATTATTGGAGGAAGTGGCGCAAGTTATGTTTCACTTAGCCCTAGAAGATACCATGCCAGATATGTTATCTAAAGTTAACTCTAATTCATGGTTAAATGCCTGGGCAATTAGTCTAGATATTAGTAAATGGGAGGCGGATGGACTTTTTACTCCTAAGAGCGAACCGCGCAATTTAAACTTGATTAAACAACAGCTTTGGGAGGCAATTGGCAAGTGAAAGTAGTAGAGTTTTTATCTTATTTAAATAGTTTAGATATCAAAGTTTGGCTGGAGGAGCAGAAGCTACGATATCAGGCTCCCAAGGGAGTAATGACATCAGAAATTAAGCAAGCAATCGGGACTAGAAAATCTGAAATTCTGGACTTTTTAAAACAAGCAAAAACGCCGACGAATACTGCTGAATTAGCGATTATTCCTGTCTCACGGGATGAAGATTTACCCCTATCTTTTGCCCAACAGCGGCTCTGGTTTCTGCACCAGCTATCACCGGACAGCACTGCTTACAATCTGTTGGAGGCGTTGCGGCTAGAAGGTGCGCTAAATTTAGTGGCTCTGGAACAGAGTTTGACTGAACTGATTCGTCGTCACGAGATATTAAGAACTACTTTTCCCATGGTAGACGGAAAACCTATCCAGCGAATTGCTCCGCCCTCAACAGTAACCTGGCAAATCGAGGATTTACAGGGGTTATCTACAGAAGAACAAACGGCGCAATTTCGACAGATGGCGATCGCTGCCGCATTAAAACCCTTCGATTTGGCAGGAGAACCCCTAGTACAGTTTACGTTACTGAAACTGAGTCCCTATTCGTATATACTGCTGTTGAAGATGCACCACATTATCTACGATGGTTGGTCATTGAGCATTTTCTTCGGTGAATTATCTCAGTTATATGAAGCTTTCACTCAAGGTTTACCCTCCCCTCTAGCTGAATTACCGATCCAGTACGCGGATTTTGCAGTTTGGCAACGTCAGTGGCTCACAGGTGAAGTCCTAGATCGCCAACTCAATTACTGGCGAGAACAATTAGCAGGGTTAACTCCCATCTTGGAACTGTCAACGGATTATCCCCGTCCCCCAGTTCAGACTTTTCAAGGTGGGGTTGAGTGTTTTCAACTGGATCGCGATCTGACGCAACGCCTCAAGCAGTTTAGCCAGGAGTCAGATGCTACGCTGTTTATGACCCTACTGGCAGCTTTTTTGGTCTTAATTTCTCGTTATAGTGGTCAGTTGGATCTGGTGGTTGGCTCCCCCATTGCCAACCGCAACAGCAAGAGTGTCGAGCCGCTCATGGGGTTTTTTGCTAATACCCTAGCATTCAGGGGTAATCTCTCTGGAAACCCCAGCTTTCGAGAATTCCACGAGCAAGTGCGACAAACAACATTGTCCGCCTATGCTCACCAGGATTTACCCTTTGAAATGTTGGTGGAAAAGTTGCAGCTAGACCGCGATTTGAGTCGTAATCCCCTGGTACAGGTGCTGTTTTCTCTCCAGAATACCCCCCAATCTTCTAGCAATTTGTCAGGTTTAATCATCGAAAATATGCCCTTACCACTTGATGTCAGGGCCAGATTTGACTTGGAAGTGAACTACTGGGAAATTCCAGGAGGTCTGGAGGGTGTTTGGTGCTATAACTCTGATTTATTTGATGCAACCACAATTACTCGTATAGGGGAACATTTTCAAACTTTACTCCAAGCAATTGTGGCAAATCAAGAAATGCGAATTTCGGAATTACCACTGTTAAGTCCAGCCCAGCGTCATCAATTATTGGTGGAGTGGAATGATACACAAGTAGACTATCCCCATGATTTGTGCATTCATCAGTTGTTTGCGGAGCAGGTAGAGCGCAACCCGGATGCTGTGGCGGTGGTATTTGAAGAGCAACAACTTACATATCATGAATTAAATTGTCGAGCTAATCAGTTAGCGCATTACTTGCAGTCTTTGGGTGTGGGTGCGGATGTACTGGTGGGTATTTGTGTGGAGCGCTCTTGGGAGATGATTGTGGGATTACTTGGTATTCTCAAGGCGGGTGGTGCTTATGTGCCCCTTGACCCTGAGTATCCAACTGAGCGGTTGCGCTTTATGTGGGCAGATGCTCAAGTTTCAGTCTTATTAACCCAACAGCATTTAGTTGAGAAATTACCTGAACATCAAGTGCCTGTCGTTTGCTTAGATACCGACTGGCTGGTGATCTGTGAATCTAGTCCGGAGAGTCCAATCACTGAGGTGCAACCTGGTAACTTAGCTTATGTGATTTATACCTCCGGTTCTACTGGCACACCCAAGGGAGTAGTCGTCAATCATCAGGCTGTAAATCGACTCGTCAAAAACACTAACTATGTACAGTTAACACCTGATGACCGTGTTGCTCAAGCGGCAAATATTGCTTTTGACGCCGCAACCTTTGAAATTTGGGGAGCATTGCTCAACGGAGCAAAGTTAGTGATGATCACTAAATCTGTCTTACTTTCCCCTCAAGAATTTGCTGCCAATATCCGCGATCGCGAAGTCAGCGTCTTATTTTTAACCACAGCTTTATTCAATCAGTTAGCTAGTTTTGTACCACAAGCATTTAGTTCTCTTAGATATCTACTATTTGGTGGTGAAGCGGTTGACCCCCAATGGGTGCAAGAAGTCTTAGAAAAAGGCGCTCCAAAACAACTGCTCCATGTCTATGGTCCTACAGAAAATACCACTTTTTCTTCTTGGTATTTGGTAGAGGAATTAACAACGATCGCCACAACAATCCCCATTGGTCGGGCAATTTCTAATACACAAATCTATTTGTTAGACCAAAACTTACAACCAGTTCCCGTAGGTGTACCAGGAGAGTTACACGTTGGTGGAGCAGGTTTAGCACGCGGCTATCTCAACCGACCAGAGTTAACCCAAGAGAAATTTATCCCCAACCCTTTTGATCATTCAAAATTATATAAAACCGGGGACTTGGCACGCTATTTACCTGATGGAAATATCGAATACTTGGGTCGCATTGATCATCAAGTTAAAATTCGTGGCTTCCGCATTGAATTAGGCGAAATTGAAGCCGTACTTAGTCAACATGAGGATGTGCAAATATCTTGCGTCATTGTCCGCGAAGATACCCCAGGTGAGACTTGTACTGAGCGTAGCCGAAGTAAGCAGTTAGTCGCCTATATTGTGCCGCAAAAAGATGTCACACTCACAACTAGCGAACTGCGTCAGTTTCTTGGCAATAAACTACCTGGATACATGATACCAAGTGCTTTTGTGATGTTGGACTCTTTACCACTTACTCCTAATGGTAAAATAGACCGCCACGCCTTGAAAGCACCTGCTCACACCAGTAACTCCGATAGATTTATCGAAGTGCGTAATCAATTGGAATTGAAACTGCTGCAAATCTGGTCAAATATTCTTAAAATTGACAAAATTGGGGTACAGGATAACTTTTTTGATTTGGGTGGTCATTCTCTTTTAGCTCCCTATTTAATGACTCAAATTAAGCAGCAGATTGGTAAAGATATTCCTGTAAAAGACCTTTTTCAAAACCCCACAATAGAACAGTTAGCAGCAATTATCCAAAAAGAATCCGATGATTCTTCTCCATCTTGTTTAGTAGCAATTCAGCCCAATGGTTCAAACTTACCTTTCTTCTGTGTTCCCGGTGCAGGGGGTAGACCTTTTTACTTCTATCACTTAGGACGTTGTTTAGGAGATGATCAACCGTTATACAGTTTTGAAAATAATCTGTATCAGGAATTAGGTGCGATTACTCATATTGAGGATATGGCTAGTATTTACATTGAAGCCATGCAAGCTGTTCAGCCACAGGGACCATACTTTTTAGGCGGACATTCTTATGGGGGAAATGTAGCTTTTGAAATGGCTCAACAGTTGCGTAACCAGGGACAGGAAGTTGCTTTGTTGGCAATAGTTGATTCTTCAGCACCAACCTATAAAGATAAACAAATGCTGATTGATTATATTAATTGGGATCATGCGAGGTGGTTAGTTGAAGTGAGCAAAGGCATAGAAGTTTATTTAGAAAAGAATGTGGATATTTCTTATGATACTCTGCAATCTTTGACTGTGGATGAGCAACTAAAATACGTTTTACACTATTTCAAAATGGCTAATATGCTGCCTCCAAATGCTGAAATTACCCAGTTGACAAATATCGTCCAAGCTTATAAAAATAGTTGTTTATGTCTAGTTGATTATGTACCAAAACAGCCTTATTCAGGTAAATTGACAATTCTCCGCGCTAATGAGGATCTACCAGAAGACCCTAATGGTTATTTAAATGCTGAGGTTTCACAGGATTTATCCTTGGGCTGGAGTGAGTTTTCTAGCGAGCCAGTTGATATTCATTTTGTCCTCGGAAACCATATCACAATTATGGTTGAACCCCATGTCCAGGTTTTAGCCGAAAAGTTGAAAGCTTGTATTCAGCAAGCACAAACAAACATCTAAATGATGAGTGGGGTTGATCACAATGAAAACCAATATAAACAAGTGTGAGTAAAAATGGATAAAAACGAATTTATCAGTATATTTGACAGTTTAATTTTAAATACCTCGACTAGAGATTACTATGGTGAAAAAGAGTTTTTCAATGTGGGTTATTGGCACTCTGATACTCAAAATCAGCATGAAGCCTGTTTTAATCTGATGGAAAAGCTGTTAGAATTTATGCCAAGAAAGCAGGGAAATATCCTCGATGTTGGTTGCGGTTTGGGAGCAACTACCAGTCATCTCCTTAACTATTATTCCCCTGCGGATGTTGTGGGCATTAATATTTCCAGAAAACAAATCGAAAGAAGTATAGTTAATGCGCCAGGCTGCAAATTTATTTGCATGGATGCTGTGCAGATGGAATTTGAGGATGATTTTTTTGATAACATTATCTGTGTGGAGGCTGCTTTTTACTTTAACACAAGAGAGAAGTTTCTGAAAGAGGCAATGCGAGTATTGAAGCCAGGGGGAAATCTGATCCTCGCCGATATCATTTTCGACACTACAAAGTATTTTGGTGATTTGATTGTTCCTGAAAATATTGTCAAAGATAAAGATATTGAAGATTATAAACGTCTTTATCAACAAGCAGGATTTCAGCCAATAGAATTTGTGGAAGCGACAGAGGTATGCTGGAAAATACACTACCGAGATTTAAAATCTTCGATTATAGAGGAATTTAACACAGGAAAGATAGATGAAGAAACTTATAATTTCAATGTGGTTGCTATAGATGCTTTGCTAGATTCTTCATCTATAGATTATTTGTTGGTTTCAGTAAAGAAGCCAGTAAACTTAATGTGATATTTTGTTCTGTTTTTATTTGATGAGGTAAGACAATGTTTCAGTTGCTATCAGGCAAAAAAGTGGTGATTATTGGTATAAGCTCAGGGATTGATTTGGCGATCGCCAAAAAAATGGTAGAAATGGGGGCAAAAGTTGTACTTTCCCACTCATCTCAAGAGAAATTAAATGAGGCGATGGCGTTGATTTCTCTGGGAATTGAGGGTAAAACTGTTGATTTGTTGAATGAGGATGCAGTCAATGGTTTTTTTGAGCAGATCGGCAACTTCGATCATTTGATTGTAACGGCGATGGGAGACAGAAATATGCCGCGATCGCTTTTAGCAGAGATGACCACCCAAACGGCTCAAGGTGCGATGGATAAATTCTGGGGGACGTTCTTGGCTGTGCGTGGATCGTTGAAAAATATAGCGCCTGACGGCTCTATTACTCTCACATCCAGTGTCACTATCTTCAAATCTTCAAAAATGGGGGGGATTTCCGCTATCGCCGCAGCGAATGGTGCTGTTGCGGTGTTTGGGCGCTCACTGGCCTTAGAAATTGCACCGATTCGGGTCAACGTGATTGCGCCTGGACTGATAGAAGATACAAGTATCTGGAGCAGTCAAAGCGAATCTGAACGCTCAGACCTGACAAAATGGGCGATCGCCGCCTTACCTGTCGAGCATCTTGGTCAACCTGAAGAAATCGCGCAAGCAGTGTTAAGTGTAATTACTAATCCCTATCTCACAGGGGTGATTTTGCCTGTGGATGGTGGTGTAACTTTACTTTGAATTGTCAGTAACCCAGCCCTAAAGGGACTGGGCTTGTAAGAGAAATCAAGCAAGCTGTACTGACCAGACCACCCTGAGCGGAGTCGAAGGGAGTCCAAGGGTAGCCGTTATTTGAATGATTAATTTTTCATATTCAGCATTCATAATTTATCTTATTTCTAAAATATGCCAACCCAAGTTGTTCAAGCTCAACCCATAACAAATGCTTTTTCAGATTTTACTCAATTTTTGGCAGGTGTAAAAGCGATTGCGGCACCTTATTGGTATCCAACAAAGCAAGGTGAAAGAGCATTCTCAGACGTGATTCGTTCATGGGGAATGCTGATTCTCCTGATATTACTAATAATCGCGCTTGTGGGTATGAATGCTTTTAGTAGTTTCGTTAATCGTTATTTGGTCGATACTCTGATTCAAGAAAAAGATTATTCTAAGTTCATTAATACCTTATCAGTCAATATTGTTGTACTTGTTTTTGTAACGCTTTTAGTAGGATTTTCTAAATTTGTCAGAAAACAAATTGCTCTTGATTGGTACAACTGGCTCAATTATCATATTTTAGATAAATATTTAAGCAATCGTGCTTATTATAAAATTAACTTTAAAGCAGATATTGATAACCCAGATCAGCGTTTATCCCAAGAAATTGAACCTGTTACCACTAAAGCTCTGAATTTTTCGGCTACTTTACTGGAAAAAGTCCTGGAAATGGGGACTTTTTTCATAATTATCTTGTCAATTTCCCAACAGATTGCGGTTATTTTGCTTGCTTATACAATTATAGGTAATTTTATTGCCATTTACTTAAATCAAGAATTGACTAAAATTAATCAAGAGGAACTCGTATTTAAAGCTGACTACAATTATTCCTTGACGCATGTTAGGAATCACGCTGAATCGATAGCTTTTTTTCAAGGAGAACCCCAAGAATTAAATATAATTGCGAAGCGATTTAATCATCTTTTCAAAAATACCCAACGCAAGATAGGTTGGGAGAGAGGGACGGACATTTTTAGCAGAGGATATCAATCTATTATCCAAATATTCCCCTTTTTAGTACTTGCACCTTTATATATTAGAGGTGAAATTGATTTTGGACAACTGGGACAAGCCGCTTTAGCTTCTAATATGTTTGCTATTGCAATGGGTGAATTAATCAGTGAATTTGGGACTTATGGACAATTTTCTAGTTACGTTAAGCGTTTAACTGAGTTTTCAAATGCTTTAGAAGCAGTTACTAAAAAACCAGAGAATGTCAGTACCATTAAAACAGTAGAAGAAAACCATATCGCTTTTGATCATGTCACTTTACAAACACCCGACTATGAGCAGGTGATTGTTGAAGAATTATCACTTTCTGTCAAAGCAGGAGAAGGTTTATTAATTGTTGGCCCTAGTGGTCGAGGTAAAAGTTCTCTGTTGAGAGCGATCGCTGGTTTGTGGAATGCGGGGACTGGTCGTCTGGTGAGACCACCCTTAGAAGAAGTCTTATTTTTGCCGCAACGTCCTTATATAATCTTAGGAACTTTGCGCGAACAGTTACTTTATCCTAGTACAAATCGTCAAATACCTGACGCAGAACTGAAAGATATTTTGCAACAAGTTAATCTGCAAAACTTACTAAGTCGAGTCGATAACTTCGATACAGAAGTTCCTTGGGAGAACATATTATCGCTGGGAGAACAACAACGCCTTGCATTTGCACGACTGTTAGTTACTCATCCTAGTTTCACTATATTAGATGAAGCAACGAGTGCTTTAGATTTGAAAAATGAAGGTAATTTATATCAACAATTACAAGAGAGAAAAACAACATTTATTAGTGTGGGACATCGGGAAAGTTTATTTAATTATCATCAATGGGTTCTGGAACTTTCACAAAATTCCAGTTGGCAACTTTTGACTGTACAGGATTATCGGCGACAAAAAACCACAGAAATTGCCACTACTAGTTCTTTGACCCTTATTAAGAATAATGCTTGAAAAGGCTCATACTACATTATGAAGTGCAACTTTAGTTTCTTATCTGTTCCTTGTTCCCTGTTCCCTTTTTTTGTAAGATTGAAGAGGATGTTGGAAAAGTTTATGGCTAAGAGGTTGTTTGAAAAGTATTATATGAAACCCATAATCTCCAAAAACCTAACCCCCCTACCCCCATTCCCTGCAAGGGAATGGGGGTTTTAAAGCCTCTCCCCTTGCAGGGGAGAGGTTTGGAGAGGGGTCAGTCTATACATTCAAAACTTTTCAAACACCCTCTAAGGCCACGCTACGCTATCGGCGATTATAAATCGCCCAGAGAGTGTGAATTTAGACTTTTCAAACACTCTCTAAAGCAATAAACGATATCAAACTTTGATTAAATCATTAGGCATAAAAAATGGTAACCATCTTTGTAGATGAACAAGAATTAACTAAACAAATAGTCCAAGATATTGGGCGAAATGAAATTGCTATTGCTGTCAAAAAACTGCGTCAACAGGCTAAAAACTCTTGTGAACTTCCTCCAACTTGGCTACTCAACACAGCCGATGCTTTAGAAAATAACGATTGGAGTATCTTGTCAGCAGGCTTTATCAATATGGATTTTATTGGTAAAAATGGCTATTTCTTAATTATCGCACCTTACCAAATAAATCGACAAAGCCAAGCCAATGTGACGTTAAGCGCACTTTACGGGAAAATACACGATAACCAAGAACCATCTATTGAACAATTAGAAAATCTGGTGCGGGCAAAATTTGGCACACTCGGACAACCAATTCCCATAAACCTTTCCTTTACCGAGATTGCTAGTTGGGGTAATGTCAGTGGTGAAAGTGGTGAAGCCTTTGTAGTCCCACATAGATGGTGTTTTCCTAATAGTGTTTGTGGTCCTGCATTAAACAATGCAAAGGAGCAGCGACGACGTTTTTTAGGTTCCAGCCACGAATGTATCCGAAAAATATTTGAATATGAAACAGCTAATTTACTATTAGGTCCGTTAGAAGACGAAATCAATGGTGAACGCTATCGCCACCTAGATACTCAAGTTCATGAAGCAGGACATGCGAGTGGTTTGGGATTTAACTTCAAGTTAAAGCATAAAATTTTCCGAAACTATACCAATTCTGGTGTAGAGGAATGGCGATCTGATAGCCTAGGATTTGAGTTTGCAGCTTGCACTTTACCTGCTCAAGAAGCTGGGAAGTTGGTAGCTGTCAATTTCTGCATTCGCTTTGGCTTAGATGCTCACCGTTTAGGAGGGATAGAAAAAGATGTGGATGTATATGCTAGCCTGATCAGCTTAGAATATCTTTTCCAAAATGATGCCATATATATCACTAAAAATAGTCAATTAGCTTTACGTAATTTGAGTTATCCAGGTTTACTCCAAGCCGTGGAACTCCATCGAGCGCAAGCATTATCTCTTACCCGAAGAGAGTTAAATCTTAAAAGTCCTACAGGTCTTTTATCTTTGTACAAAGTAGACATTCACCCATCAACTCAATCAATTTTTCAGGGGCTAATTATGGAACGCTGTCAAAGAATTTGGGAACAGTTGCAATAATAATTTTTCTGTCTTTTTGCCCGGATTTCTCACAAAGAAAAGAAAAAAAGGGGTCAAAAACTGCGAAAATGTATATGTATGGCTTGCTGAATAAAGCTAAAACCGTTTATTAATAAAGGTTTTACAGATTTTTATCTCAAAAAAAATGCACCTATTTTGGCTGATGGTCTCCCAAAATAGGTGCATTTTTCCTTGTCGGATTTGGAAAATTGAGGATATCCATATAGCTAAAACTTTTTCTAGTATGATTGGCTTTTTTAGCTGAATAATATTTTTTGGCGTTGCTGAATTGAGGTATGAAATTCCCAAATTGAACCTTTAAAACTCAAACCTCAGTGCGTCTACTCTTCGAGATCACGAAGCGTGATTGCGCCTTTGCGTGAGACTAAAATTCATACCCTTAATCAGCAACGCCTTAAAATCTACTGGGGTGATTTTTCAGCCAAAAGACGAAAAAACGTGGCTATTTACCTATAAAAACCGGGAATACATGATTACTTTTTACCCAGATGTATTTGATGAAATACCTTCTTTAATTCTCATGAATTTTGGAGAACCCTTGTTTGCAGAATTGTTGCGGTTAGTTCAGAACCAGGGGAAACGCAGCTAATTTTTTTGACAAAATGTAACTTATCAGGAGAACACATCTGTACTTTAGACAAAAAATAGAGAATGTGGGGGTTGACATTCGGTTTTAAATTTGTTATCATAAAATTGATAAGGAAGAACTATCATAAAATAATTCTGTAGATTGGGGATGATGGGAGGAAAACCAATACCTAATTCCTGATGTTAAAGACTTAAATAAATAAAATTAACTTATTTTGAACTTGGTTTGAGCATTTACGTTAATCTTATAGCTGTAATCGTTTATTTAACTTGATTCAGAAGTCACTAGATAATGAATTTTTGCCAAACATGATTTTAATTACAGATTGATTATGTTGAATATAGCTAATTTCCCGTGGCTGACGACGATTATTTTATTTCCCATAGCCGCGTCACTGCTGCTTCCTATCATCCCAGATAAAGACGGAAAAACGGTGCGCTGGTATTCTCTCACTGTGGGGCTGATAGATTTTGGCCTAATTGTCTGCGCTTTTTATACTAGCTACGATTTCGCTAATCCCGATTTGCAACTGGTGGAAAGTTATCCCTGGGTTCCACAGTTGGGTTTAAATTGGTCATTAGGGGTTGATGGCTTGTCCATGCCTTTGGTTCTCTTGACCGGGTTTATTACCACTTTGGCGATTTTAGCAGCTTGGCCAGTAACGCTGAAACCAAAATTATTTTATTTCCTCATTTTGGCAATGTATGGTGGTCAAATTGCGGTTTTCGCTGTCCAGGATATGCTGTTATTTTTCCTGGTGTGGGAACTGGAACTTGTGCCAATATACTTCCTGCTATCAATTTGGGGCGGTAAAAAGCGTCAATATGCAGCAACTAAATTTATTTTATACACTGCTGGTGGTTCGCTGTTTATTTTACTGTCTTCCTTGACAATGGGATTTTATGGCGATACTGTGACTTTTGATATGCGATCGCTCGCATTGAAAGACTACGCCCTGAATTTACAACTTTTACTCTACGCTGGCTTCCTGATTGCCTACGCTGTCAAGTTGCCGATTATTCCCCTCCATACCTGGCTGCCAGATGCCCACGGTGAAGCTACAGCGCCGGTGCATATGTTACTGGCAGGTATTTTGTTAAAAATGGGTGGTTATGCCTTAATTCGCATGAATGCCCAAATGCTACCCGATGCCCACGCTTATTTTGCACCCGCATTAGTAGTTTTGGGGGTAGTAAATATCATCTACGCTGCCCTAACCTCCTTTGCCCAGAGGAACTTAAAACGGAAAATTGCCTACTCTTCAATTTCCCACATGGGCTTTGTTCTGATTGGGATTGCCTCTTTTACTGATTTGGGTTTAAGTGGGGCAGTTTTACAAATGGTTTCTCACGGATTAATTGGGGCAAGTTTGTTCTTTTTAGTCGGTGCAACTTATGATCGCACACACACCTTAATGTTAGATGAAATGGGTGGTGTCGGTAAGAAGATGCAGAAGATTTTCGCCATGTTTACAACTTGTTCCATGGCTTCTTTGGCATTACCAGGAATGAGCGGTTTTGTCGCCGAATTAATGGTATTTGTGGGCTTTGCAACTAGCGATGCTTATAACCCAACATTCAAAGTTATTGTCATTTTCTTGATGGCTGTTGGTGTGATTTTAACGCCAATTTATCTACTATCAATGTTGCGCGAGATTTTCTACGGACAAGAGAATGAAGAGTTGGTTTCTCATCAAAATTTAATAGATGCTGAACCCCGCGAAGTCTTTATTATTGCTTGTTTGTTGATACCTATTATTGGTATTGGTTTTTATCCCAAATTGCTAACGCAAATGTATGACGCGACAACTGTACAATTAACAGCAAGATTGCGTGATTCTGTCCCCACGTTATTAGCAAATAAAGCGGTGGAAAATGTTTCTTTGACTGCGCCGATAATTGGTAATTAATTTATAATTACAACTGGGGTGGGTTTTATGCCTACCCTTGTTTCGCGCAGAGACGCTAAGGAGCAAAGACGCAAAGCTAATCTATATCGGCGATCACTAAACATAAAATGTAGGAACGCTTAATCAGTATTGAGTATAAGTTTTAAAAGCTTTCATTCAAAAGCGGGTGGCGGGAATCGAACCCGCATGATCAGCTTGGAAGGCTGGAGTTTTACCACTAAACTACACCCGCGTGCTTCTGACTTAACTAAGATAACATAGCTTTTATCAAATTGCAAGTAGCTATGGAGAATTTATGGGTTTAATTTTAAGACGAATATATAAATTGCTCAAATCGGGTTTTGATCCATCTTGATTATAAGCAGCAAGAAAACTCTCTTGTGCAAATATCTGGTTAAGTGCTTGTTCATAAATATTTGCTTGGCTGCGGAGTGCGGCTGGTTCAATCGTTATCACTATCGCTTGTTGAAATTGTCCATTTTTATCAATTATTAAACTAGCCAGTATATTTGCTGGTTTCAAATCCTCGTCGCTGGGAAGTATACTAGCCTCTAATTCCTTTTCTGTACTTCCTTTATATTCAGCCAGAACATCTGGTAAAGCATCTGCTATCAGTTGTTTTTGTTGTATTAATTCACTAATTTCTTCTTTCAGTATAGGACTGACGGTAGCTATAGCACCCCCTCTATTAGCCGTTAGGGAAGGTTCTGTTGTGGGAGTTGGGGAATCAGCAGGAATATCTTTGGGAAGCAGAGTTCCCTCTCCTAGTTTAACTTCTTGACGACTATTCCAAGGACGTTCACTTTCGGGAATTATTGATGTTGGTTCTGGTGTTGGGTTTGTTGGATATGATTGTTGTCTAACTGGTAGTTTTTCAACTTCAGTTTTTTCAACTTCAGTTTTTTCAACTTCAGTTTTTTCAACTTCAGGTTTTCTAACTTCAGGTTTTTCAACTTCGAGTTTTCTAACTTCAGGTTTTCTAGCTTCAGGTTTTCTAACTTCAGGTTGTTCAGATTTATCTTGTTCTGGTAAATTAACACTAGAATCAGCATCATCTTGATTACTGAGTTTAACAGATGCTGATTTTGGTGGAGTTGAAAAAGAAGATTGTGGTTTAATCTTTGGAGTTGTTGATTGGGTTTTGATTTGAGATTTTGGTTCGGAAGCAATTTCCATGAAGTCAATGGGAATCGAACTTTGGTTAGACTGGGGAAACCACGCTTGAAACTCATTTGATGAACGCATTAACCAAAATACTAATAAATGAAGAGACACAGAACCAATACAAACAAAAGTCCATAACCAAGGAGGATCAGTATGTCGTTTGAAGTTTTTAGATGTAATTGAACTATCATTTAAATGATTATTTGTAACGGTTGGTATCATGTTAATTTAAAAGTTGGATCTAACTAAAGAAAGAATTGCCAAAATTTTTAGTAAAGATGGTAGCGTTATGAATAATACATCAGGTTGACTTGTAGCCAAAGTATACTATTAAAGAAACACCTCTTTCTAAATTTAGCAATCAGCAATCACAACTAATAATAAGGCGTTGTCCTTTTAGGTAAAATGTCCCCCAGGATTGAGTATTATTCTAGGTTATGATTCTATTATCCATTACTCAGTACCTATCCCACCAGCTTCTTTAGTTCCCAAGTAGGGAAATTTTTTAGCTCGAATCCGCTCAGATATTTCGGTTAGATCGGTTTTACCACCTTGATGATAAGTTACTCTAACTACATAATGATTAACTAATTGTTTTCTTTAAGATACCATTTAGTTATAATTGGCAAAGGTACTAGGAAAATATCCTGTTATAGCTGTTGCCAGGTAGGTGAGAACGGACAGTCATCAAAAAAGTGAGCCCCCAAAACACTTTCAATCTTTCTGTCCCCTGCTATTAATCAAATTAATCCCCAACTAGCTTTGAAATCCTGGTTTTTTAACCCTACCCAACCCCAAGCCAGATCAGAAACCGCTACTCTACCTGTTGGACAACTCCAAATTCGTGTAGCTACACCTGATGATCTCATGAATATTGCTCAAATTGTGGCGCAAAGCTTTCACTCTCAGCAGGGTTTATGGGGTTGGACTTTCGCTTTGTTTCGTATGGGTATTTATGAAGATCTCAGGCATCGTCTTCAGTCTCCCACAAGCCATCATATTTGTTTGGTTGCTGTTGATGCTGCCAGTGAAGATCAGAAAATTATGGGAACTATAGAAATGGGTGTCAGGATTACTGATGCTTGGACTAGTATAAATCCAGGTTTCCCTTATCTATCTAATTTAGCTGTTCACCCCAGTTACCGCAGATTGGGTGTAGGTGCTAGTTTACTGGTTCGCTGTGAGCAAATCTCCCAAGAATGGGGATTTCAAGACTTGTATCTCCATGTTTTGGAAAACAATCATCAAGCCCGTCAGCTTTATTTTAAGTTGGCATATCGGGTATATAAAGTTGAATCCCCTTGGAATGCACTTTTTCTCAATCGCTCACGTCAGATATTACTACATAAACGAATATAGCAGGAGTCACTGAGTCAGTTTTTGTATTGATCAGTTTGAATTTTTTTCCCCGCAGAAATAGTTGTTAATATTCCAGATGAAGCTTTTGCTATTTTGGTTGGTGTGTTGACACAAACTGCAATAATAGTTCGCCGCATAGGTATTGATCTTGATAATTAATGGAGAATAATTATTCCCTATTCATGTAAAGCAATTTGTATTCGCTCTGTTGTGCGCGTGTTTTCTGCTGGTGTGCCGATAGTGATTCGTAAGCCATTGGGTAGAAGTCTAATCAGAGTCCCCTGACTTCTGAGTTTTTGGTTAAGATTTGTTAAAATTGTAACTAGTGAGTGAGCATCATCAGTTTTAACACGCAAGTAAATAAAGTTGGTGGTGCTGGGTGTAATTTCTAGATTCGGGTGTGTTGATAAAGCTGTGATCATTTTGGTTCTTTCACTCAGGGTTTGGGGAATTGACTCTAGTAAAAGTTGCCGATTTTCTAAAGCTATGAGGGCAGCAGCGATGGAAAAGCTGGGAAGATTGTAAGGAAGACGGACTTTTTCTAAAATAGCGATCGCATCTGGATGTGCGATACAATAACCTACACGCATGGCGGCAAGACGAAAGGCTTTGGAAAAAGTCCGTAATATTATCCAATTAGGATGTTGTAATAATTCCGCAGCTAAAGTAGTTTGACTAAATTCAAAGTAAGCTTCATCAATAACTACTAAAATTTCTTCTGGTAAACTTTTTAACCATTCTATTTCTGCTGTTGTTAAACAATTAGCTGTGGGGGAATTGGGGTGAACGACAAAAACGACGCGAATAGGGGGATTTTGTGTTTGGGCAATGGCAGATTTAGCTGCTTCTAAATCAGTTTCAAAATTGCTTTGATTTCTCCCGACTGTAACCACAGGAATGCCCAAAGTCTGCGCCAAAATTCCATACATGGAAAAGGTAGGATTGGCAACTAATATAGCACCTTCTCCTCCTAAACAGGTGGCAATTAATAGGGATCTAATTAATTCATCTGAACCATTACCAACGGAAATATTATCAGCGGTGAAAGTTGAATTTGCCAGATTTGCCGATTCGTTGACATATTGGGAAATGGCATTTTTTAAAGTTTCATGGCCACCATCAGGATAACGATTAGTTTCAATAAGTTTTTCATAAGTCCAAGCTAATTTTTCTTTGATTTCTGGTGGTAAATCTAAGGGACTTTCATTAGTATCTAATCGGTCAAATTGAATAGCGACTGGTTCGGCATTATCACTACCAGGATGAGCTTTATAAGCGTTAAGTTTGGATAAATCGGAACGGATAAATTTAAGCATTTGTTATTGGTGATTGGTGATTGGTGATTATATACCTTGTTCCCAGTCTCTGACTGGGAATACTATCACAGAGGCTCTGCCTCTACTGTTATGGAAAATGAAGGCAGAGCCTTCTATAATTCATTCCCATACAGAGTATGGGAACGAGGAACGAGAAATTTTTTTAACATTCAGATTTACTAATATTGCATTAATTACAGAATCAATCACAGTAGCAACACAAGGAATAGCGATGGCATTACCAGTTAATTTTCGCATGGTTTGATAACTTCCTACTATTTTATAAGATTCTGGAAAACCTTGCAATCTTAACATTTCTCTTTCTGTTAATCTTCTTTCTCCATTGACTAATAAATAATTATAAGATGCTCCTGCTCTCAATGCACAGGAATAAGGATATACACTGATATTACCAGATTTATTTTCATGCCATATTGTTGGTTGATCATATTTTTGATTAAGCTTGACTTTTTCTAAACGATTTTGTCTAATTTTGTCCGAAGCGTAATAAAAGTCAGAAACAGATTTTTCTAATATTTCTGATAAAGGCTGCATAGGCATTTTGATTAATGGCCAATTAAAATTATGATGATGAGTTTGATTTTTTAACCCGACTATCAAAATCCTTTCTCGTTTTTGCGGTAAACCAAAATTAACAGCATTAAGAATTTGATAATCTGTATAATATCCTAAATCTTTTAATGTATTAATAATTATTTGTAATGTTTGCCCTTGTTGATGTCCTTTTAGTTGTTTGACATTTTCTAATATAAAAGCTGAAGGTTGTTTATTTTTAATAATTCTGGCAATATCAAAAAATAATGTTCCTCTAGTATCTTCAAATCCTTTCAGTTCTCCACAAATGCTAAAAGGTTGACAAGGAAAACCACCTAATAGTATATCATGGTCAGGAATATCATTTTCATCAATTTTTGTAATATCTCCTATGGGTGTTTCTCCAAAATTTTCTAAATATATTTTTTGGGCATTTATATCAATGTCACTAGAAAAAACACATTGGCATGGAATTTTATAATTATGACAAATCCTTTCAATTGCTAATCTAAATCCACCTGTACCACTAAATAAGTCTATAAACTTGATCATTCACTTTGATGAAATATATGCAAACTAAACCTATCACAATTTTAGGGGTTTAGCACTGCTAAACCCCTACCAAATACAATTATCGCATGGTGACAAATTCCTCTGCTGCTGAGGGATGAATACCTACAGTGGCATCAAAATCAGCTTTGGTTGCCCCCATTTTCACAGCAATAGCGACACCTTGAATAATTTCTGCGGCACTATCTCCCACCATGTGAGCGCCTAAAATCTTATCAGTGTTAGTATCTACTATCAACTTCATCATGGTTTTTTCTTGCTTACCCGGTAAAGTGTAGTACATGGGGCGGAAGCTAGTTCGATAAATTTTGATATTATCATCACCGAATTTGTCCCTAGCTTGGGCTTCTGTCAAACCCACTGTAGCCGCTTCTGGGGTGGTAAATACGGCTGTAGCAACGGTTTCGTGACTGAATTCGCGACGATTGTTGCCAAATTCGCTGTCAGCAAAAGCACGTCCTTCACCAATAGCCACGGGTGTTAAATTTAAGCGGTCTGTGACATCACCAACAGCATAAATATGGGGTTGGCAAGTTTGACTATATTCATTGACGGAAATTGCATTTGAGGTGCTGTATCCTGGTTCTTCTTCAGAACTGGGAACACAGTCAAGTTGGGCATTTTCTAAGCCTAACCCCTCTATGTTGGGACTGCGACCGGTGGCTACTAAAAATACATCAGCAATAATGGGTTCTTGATTTTCTCCCGATAAGGTTAATTTCAGTCCTGCGTCTACTTTTTCTATTGCTGTCACTTCAGTATTTTGGATAATACGAATACCATGATTCGTCATTCCTTCTTGGATACTGGTGCGGATATCTTGGTCAAAACCGTTCAAAATTTGCTCTTTGCGGATAATTTGCGTGACTTCTGAACCTAAACCGCCCATGATACAAGCAAATTCACTACCAATATAACCAGAACCAATGATAGCGATATGTTTGGGTTGGGTTTTCAGGTGAAAGATTTCATTGGAGGTAATACCGTGTTCTATACCTGGAATCTCTGGTTTAATGGGACGACCACCGACAGCAATTAAAATTTTCGCGGCTGTATATTGTTTACCATTCACTTCGACTGTGTGGGGGTCTACAAAACTAGCACGACCGGAAATTAGTTCTACTCCGGCTTTTTCTAAAAAGCTGATGTGAAGTTTGGAAAGTCTGTTAACTTCGTTATCTATGGATGTAATAAAATGTTCCCAGTCAAATTTTACGTCTCCCACTGTCCAACCATAACCTGCGGCTTCTTGGAATTGAGCCCGAAAGTGAGAACCATAAACCATGAGTTTTTTGGGGACACAACCGCGAATTACGCAAGTACCACCAACTAAATCATATTCGGCGATCGCCACTTTTGCACCATAACTAGCCGCCCGTTTAGAAGCAGCCAAACCCCCAGAACCAGCACCAATCACAAACAGGTCGTAATCAAAAGTCATAAATTTCTACTTTTTTCACTAAAAATAGACTATTCAACTATATATAGTCAAGTTGCCTAGATTTAATCTAACGTAACTAACAACTAACAACTAACAACTGTACGGGCGAAGCATTTGGAGAACTATTTTTGGCAATGACCGATAATTTATCTTCCAAATGCTTCGCCCCTACTAACAACTGTACGGGCGAAGCATTTGGAGAACTATTTTTGGCAATGACCGATAATTTATCTTCCAAATGCTTCGCCCCTACTAACAACTGTACGGGCGAAGCATTTGGAGAACTATTTTTGGCAATGACCGATAATTTATCTTCCAAATGCTTCGCCCCTACTAACAACTGACTAATAACTAATCCAATCACTCCAACTACCAGCGTAAAGTTTAGCGGTGGGAATTCCAGCTATAGCTAAAGAAAGTAAATTTACACAAGCCGTCACACCAGAACCACAATAAACTAAAATTTCTTTATTTGTATCTATATTTTGCCAGTGTTGAGATTGTTCTGACGGAGGAAGTAGGCAACCAAAAGTATCAGTTATTTCTTGCCAAGGATAATTAACAGCACCGGGAATATGTCCAGCAATTTTATCAATTGGTTCTTTTTCTCCACGATAGCGTTCTCCTTCTCTGGAGTCTACTAAAACTACATCTGGACTATCTTTGTGATTTTTTACATAAGTAAAATCTACAACTTTATCCTCTTGGATTTGGGGAATAAATATGCCTCTTGCAGCAGTAGGAATTATATCTGTAACAGTATAACCTGCTTTTTGCCAACGGTTAAAGCCACCATCTAAAACAGCTACTTGTTCATGTCCTAAATACCGCAATAACCACCATAAACGAGATGCAAAAGCCAAGCGAGAATCATCATAAGCTACTACTAAAGTTTTTTGAGAATTTACCCCAATTGCTGATAATTTTTCGGCTAACTCTGTGGTATTTGGTAAAGGATGCCTGCCACCATGTTCTTGCACAGGACTAGATAAATCTTGATTTAAGTCTAAATAATAAGAGCCTGGGATATGATTAGCTTGATACTGTTTTTTTCCTAATTCGGCATCAGCTAAAGAAAACCGACAATCAACAATCACAACTTGAGAATTATTGAGATTTTCCAACAGCCATTGTGGAGAAACAATAAATTGATTATTCATGGGTAACTGGTAATTGGTAATTGGTAATTGGTAATTGGTGAAAACTATTCTTCTTTCTTCTTTCTTCTTCCTCCTGACTCCTGACTCCTGACTCCTGACTCCTGACTCCTGACTCCTGACTCCTGAACTCCTGACTCCTAAAATGTTTACACCCCAACAAACGCAAGATGGTTCTTTTACCTTTTTTTCCACAGAGTTTAATGAAGCCTTTCATAGTCACTATGGAGCAAAACAAGAGAGTTTCTTGAAGTTTGCTGTTCCGACTCGATTACCAATATTAGCCGAAACGGGATTTGTGCGGCTGCTAGATGTTTGTTATGGTCTAGGATACAATACAGCGGCAGCTTTACAGACAATTTGGCAAGTAAATCCTCGTTGCCGTGTGGAAGTGATTGGCTTAGAACTAAATCCCATTGTCCCCCAGGCGGCAATTAACCATCAGTTATTTAATGGTTGGGACGACAAATATATAAAAATTTTAACTCAAATAGCGTTTGCACATCAAATCCACATAGATTATTTGCAAGCTACTTTACTAATTGGTGATGCTAGAAGCTTAATTGTACAAGTACATGAATCAGGTTTTCAAGCAGATGCAATTTTTCTTGATCCCTTTTCACCTCCGCAATGTCCACAATTATGGACAGTGGAATTTATCCAAAAAGTATCAGAATGCTTGCATCAAAATGGGTTGCTGGCTACTTATTCCTGTGCTGCGGCTGTAAGGACTGCATTGTTAGCTGCGGGTTTGGTTGTCAGTTCTACTCCACCGATAGGAAGACGGACTCCAGGGACTATTGCTGGACATCCCAAACATGGTGAGGAATCAACTATATCCTCTTTACCGCCTCTTTCCCAAGCTGAAGCAGAACATTTACGAACTCGTGCTGCTATTCCTTATCGAGATCCTAGTTTAAGTGATACCGCGGCAATGATACTCAAAAGACGACAAGAGGAAATTCAAGTCTCTACTTTGGAATCAAGTTCACAATGGCGCAAAAGATGGCGAAGATAGGGATTGAAGAGACTCTGCTGGGAATCGGCCTAAATCCTGGAAGTCATCATTGCAGGTGTAACAGAGGTATTTTTGATACTATAAGGGCTGGAAATTGCTACTTCAGTTGCCCATCCTGGCTTGAGATTCTGGAACAAACGATCAGGAGTCATGTCCATAGTAGCACAAAGAGGATCATTATAACCGTTGCCAGGCCCCCATTCCCAGGCATACCAGCCAATTTCGTGTTTGTGACATTCTTCTAAGATGGTTTTGTAGTCAATTTCTCCATCTGGACTACATCCACTTTTATTTTCACCAGCATAAGCTCCAAATTTGGAGAATTCGCCGACGATTAGGGGATAACCTAGATTAACTGACTTTTGCAATTGCGATCGCACAAAGTTAGCATCAGCACCATTAGATATACCCCAATAAAGGTGAACTGAAAACAGTAAATTGTTGTCTGGGTCAGTTTTGAGTAAAGTAGATGCAGTAGCATCGAGGATGCCGAGATTTTTACCCCAGTCGGGAGCATCTATTACTAAAGGAGTACGAATTCCTGCGGCTCGCATAGATTGAATAGCTGTTGTATAACCATCAATAAATTGAGCTTCATTCACCTGATCATTTCCTGCTTCATTGGCAATATTAACTAATAGATATTGTTGATATTTCTGGATTAAATTGACAACATTAGGCTGAACCCAGTAATCAACCAATGTCTGAAGACGATTCCATTCTCCTGTCGCATCATGTAACTCAATCATGGGAATAAGTTGATTATTTATGGCATTATTAATCAGTTGATCCAGGACATTAATATCTGTTGTCCTTTGTTGAGTTGTGATAGCCCAAACAATTCTGACTGTATTTGCCCCCGTTTTGCGAATTTCTGGGAAAGAAATACTGCCAGTGGGATCTTCTCCATCCCATACCGACATTTTGTTAACTCCGCGCAGAATGACTTTGTTGCCAAGCTGATCATATAGGTTTCTACCCTGGATATAAAAAGTAGTTTTTTGAGGAGTGTTGCGATTAATTTTTTGACGGTTTTTTTTGAACTTAACCAACTTAGCAACAGCTTCATAAGAAAATAATAAATTAGCAGCGAAACCAACTCCAAACCAAGTTAAAAATTGACGACGATTCATAAATAAATCCTTATTTTTAATTGCAAATATTTTTATCAGTATTGCTCACTTGGGAATTGTTTTTGAGATAATTATCTAACCAGTTACAACCCCGATCAATTAGATGATCAAAATCGAGAGTTTCGGCATTCCAGATTTCCACAAGTCCATCATCACTCACCGAAGCAATTTTTTTGCCATCAGGACTGAAGCTAACATTCAAAAAAGCATAACCATGTCCTTCAATAGTTTTGATTTCCTGACCATTTTCCACATTCCAAAGTCGGATTGTGCCATCAGAACTAGCAGAAACTATAATTTTGCTATCAGGACTAAAGCTAAATTTAGTAACTCCCGCAGTATGACCTTTGAAAGTTTTGATTTCCTGACCTTCTAAACTCCAGAGTTTAATCGTTTTATCCTGACTACTAGAGGCAATTATTTTACCATCAGGACTGAAACGAACATTAGTGATATAACTATTATGTCCTTTGAAAGTTCTCAGGTTTTTTCCTTCTAAGTTCCAAAGTTTTATTGTCCCGTCATGATGACCAGAAGCAATCATCATGCCATCAGGACTAAAATTAACACTACGAACCCTACCACCATTTCCTATCAAAGTTCTCAGTTCTTGATTATTTATATCCCATAGTTTGACTGTACCATCATAACTAGCAGTTGCCAGAATTTTACCGTTAGGACTAAAGTTGACATCAATAACTTGATCTTTGTGTCCTTGAAAGGTTTTAATGTTTTCACCATCAAGACTCCAAATCTTAACCGTTTGATCAAAACCTACAGTGGCAATTGTATTACCATCGGGACTAAAGGTAATGTTCCAAATCCGATTCCAATCAAGATTACTGTTGGGACTAATAGATTTGAGTTTTTGACCATCAATACTCCAAAGCTGAATAGTTTTATCATCTCCTGCTGAAGCAATGATTTTACCATCGGGACTAAAATTAATAGCCCAAAGAGAGTCAGAATGTCCAATTAAAGTTTTGGGTTCTTGATCAAGATTCCAAAGTTTAATTGTATTGTCAGCGCTCGCAGAGGCAATAATTTTATGATCGGGATTAAAACTCACACTAAAAACAGAATTATTATGCCCTTTGAGAGTTTTCAATTCTTTACCTTCAATACTCCACAATTTAACTGTGTTGTCAGCACTACCAGAAATGATCGTCTGACCATCGGAGCTAAAGCTAACACTAGTAACATAATTGTCATGTTTGCCAATAGTTTTGAGTTCTTTTCCATCTAAATTCCAAAGTTTAATAGTAGTGTCTCCTCCCGCAGTAACTATGGTTTTTCCGTCAGGACTAAAACTAACATCAAAAATAGATTGATTACCTGCTTTCCAGGTTTTAATTTTTTCTCCATTTGCACTCCAAATAATTATAAATCCCCCTAAATCAGCCGTAATGATGTTTTTGCTATTAAGACTACAACTAATACTCCAAATAGGAAATTTATGACCTTTGAGAGTTTTAATTCCTTGTCCATCAATACTCCAAAGTTCAATAGTATTGTCTTGACTAGCAGCAGCAATAATTTTACTATCAGGAATAAAACAAAGACTATTCATGAAATTATCTTGGTTATCTTGTCCTTTTAAAGTGATTAATTCTTCTCCATTTATTTGCCATATTTTGATAGTATTATTTGCACTTATAGCCGCAATTATTTTATTATCTGGACTAAATTTAACATTTCTAAACATTTGATTATTATCAATAAATCTTCTGATTTCTTTGCCATTGATATTCCATAGTCTAACTGTATTATCTTCACTAGCAGTAGCAATTATTTTTCCATTTGGGCTAAAAGTTACACTTCTGACAGCATCATTATGTCCTTCTAAACGATTTCGTTCTCTGACTTTATAAACTGCTCTTTGTAATGCTAATTTTACAGATTCTTTAGTGTTAATATCTGCCCAAGTTGCTAATTTTAATTGCCTAGCTGCTTTTAGGGCTGCAATTAAAGCATCAAGTTCTCTATTTGAGTTTAATAAAGCATGGGAAGATATACTCAAAGATGTGATTTTTTCTAATTGTATATCCTTAATCATTCTATTTGCCAAAGTTCCAGTAGACATCGCTATAACTATGCTAATTACTAATACTCCTCCTCCTATTTGAATCCGTTTTTTAGCTTTTTGATTAGCTACTAATAAAACATCATTTGCTGTTGCTAAAATCCCAGATGCTTCTGCTTCTATTTGCAATTTTTTCTGAATATCTCGCTTTTCTAATTCCTGACTAGCATCTAAGAATTTACGATCTAAATCGCTTAAACCTTTATCTGCTGCCCAATTACGAGCATCTTGTAAACTTTGACCACGTAATAACCGCGATTCATCTTGAAAATTGGAACTTACCCAAATATTTAACATTTGAGAGTAAGGTCGAATATTTGCTAATACTTTATCAAGCCATATTTGATTAAATATTTCTGCATAAATACAATTGTAAATTCGCAATTTCCCCTGTTGTTTAACAATTAATCCTGTTAATCGTAATTGAGTTTGTTCAGGACTATCATCGGCAATTATTTCTCCATGGTTTAATATTTGTTGATATAGTCCTAATAATCGTCCAGTTTGATTTTCTGAACTTTGTAAAATTCGATCACGGATAGTTTTTAAATGTTCTGGTTCATCCTGTGCTTCCCAATTTTCAATAATTTGAATTTGGACTAATTTTTCCACATACTCCTTTTCCTGAAACGCTGGAAATGAATGATTAGAAGTGCAAATTAATTGACAAAGCTTTTGGGTTAAAAATGGTTGTCCTCTAGTCCACTTTAACACCTCTGATAATATTGTTTTTGGTCTAGCAACTATGTCCTCTAAACCTTGCATTAAGGATTCTACTTCATTTAATTGAAATCCATTTAATTCGATAGCTCTACCAATATTAAAAGGGGTGCGATTTTTATCAGCAATTAAATTAGAGGGAGTTGCTACTCCTAATAAACAAAAGGTGAGCCGTTGATATTCTGGATTATCTGCCCGTTGATTATAACAAGCACGAATAAAGGCAAAAAAATCATCTTTAAAACTTATCCTTAAAATACTGTCAACTTCATCAATGAAAATAATAATTTTTCCAGGAAATTCTGTTAATAGTACATCATCAATTAATTCACTTAATCGTTGTTTAGGTGGTAAAAATTCCCGTTCTCTCCACCAAGTCCCAAAATTCACTTTTTTGGA
The DNA here is from genome assembly GCF_009712025.1 of Dolichospermum sp. UHCC 0406. Classification (NCBI taxonomy): domain Bacteria; kingdom Bacillati; phylum Cyanobacteriota; class Cyanophyceae; order Nostocales; family Aphanizomenonaceae; genus Dolichospermum; species Dolichospermum sp. UHCC 0406. The sequence goes on along the minus strand of NZ_VILA01000022.1, from coordinate 47,912 downwards.
TAAACCAAAACCCCGCAACAACTCAGAAACCAATCCTCCATACCATTCAGAAGGTGTAACATGACTACCAATTCTAGTTAAATCAACTGATGCACATTTTATTCCTTCTTCTTTAAGCTGTTTCATAGTATGTACGCGCAGACTCGACTTACCCATTTGCCGCGAGTTTAAAATATAGCACAAGTCTCCGTTTTTTAAGCCTTCATAGAGGTCAGAATCAGCTTGTCTAATCACATAAGTAGGATGCTGATATTCTAGACTGCCTCCGAGTTTGTAGTAGTTGAAATTTGTCATACTATTTAAGTAATTTAGGCATCTTGCCTGCTATTAGTGTATTTTATGGAGATGAAATTTGCTATCAATGAATGAATATAATTTAAAGGGTTTCTCCAGAAAAAACACATATTTTGGGATTTACCTGACTTTTTATGACATTTACTGACTTTACTAAAACTACTCAATTTAACTACTGATTTTTTAGGTATAGACAGCGATTGAATTAAAGGACATAATCTTAGTTAACAAGCAGAAAACACATAAAAATCTTAACTCAACAGAAAAATCATGAAACCTAACTTTATCAGCAAAAGCCTAGTAACATTATTAATTTTTGGAGCAATTTTAACTTCCGGTAGTCCCAGTCAAGCGGCTCAATTAATTATTAGAGCAATTGAATGTAAATCTGTCTCTACTGGTATTAGTCCTGGTGTTCTCAACGCCATTTTTAAACCACTTGCTGCTGTGACTCAAGCACTGATTTCTACAGCCCTCCCAGGCGATTTAAGCGAAGCCAGTAAGCTAATAGCCGCTATTCCTGACGTAGCCCAAGCAATTGATAGTGCTGGTGGCGGAGATCCTGACGATCTTTATTTAAGTTTATCTAATCAACCAAAGCGAGATTTAGCAGTTTGGCCAGCACCAGGAAAAGACTATGATATTAGCAAAGGTCAAGTAGTTCGTCCTAACCTCAAACTTGATTTCTCTAACGTTATTGATGTAAATTTCTGGGAATATGACAGTGGTAGTGGAGATGATTTTTTGGGTCGTTTAACTGTTAATGAATCTGAAGCTGGTGGCGTAAAAACAAAAATTGTTTACAACCCAGATGAAGGAAATATTTATGTAGTTGAATATGAAGTAACTGGTGTAGCAGTAGCACCTCAACCCGCAGCCCAACCCGTCGGACAACAATGGCAAGAAGTTCCCGGTTGTGCTAAAAAAATTGCATCTGGAGGTGGTATAACTTGGGTTTTAGGTTGTGCCAGTGGTGGCAGTGGTGGTTATCAAATCTTTTCCAGAAACGGTTCAAATTGGGAGCTAGTTGAAGGTGCAGCCACAGATATAGCTGTTAATTCTGATGGTACTCCTTGGGTAGTTAATGCTAATGGCACAATATTTCAAAGAAGTGGTAACTCATGGCAACCAGTTCCCGGTTGTGCCAAAAAAATCGCGGCTGGTGGTGGTAAAGTTTGGGTTTTAGGTTGTGCTAGTGGTGGAAATGGTGGTTATCAAATCTTTACTTGGAATGGTTCAGGTTGGGATCTAATTCCTGGTGCGGCTGTAGACTTAGCTGTTGACTCTCGCAACACTGTTTGGGCAGTGAACGCACAGGGAGAGATATATCGCTACGCAAATTCTCGTAGGGGTGGATACTCCATAACAATTGGTAATTCTTGGAAACAAGTTGCCGGTTGTGCCAAAAAAATTGCAATTGGTGGTGATAAAGTGTGGTTATTAGGTTGTGCAAATAATGGCAGTGCTGGTTATGAAATCTTCTCTAGAAATGGTTCAAATTGGGATCTAGTTCCCGGTGCAGCTGTAGAAATTGCTGTTGATGCTACTGGTAATCCTTGGATAGTTAATGCTAATGGAACAATATTCCGCGCCCCATAAAAGTAGGTTGGGTTGACGCAAGGAAACCCAACAATATCAAACTTCAAAGCATAATTCAAATTAATAGGAAATTGGAACAATCATGAAATTTAACCTACTAAAAAGATTCTTGAGTATTTCAACTTTAGGTTTGTCAGTCTGTGGGATTGTGCTAACATCATCATCTTCCGTTTATGCCCAATATAAAAGTTTGTACGGTCAAGTTCAGTCCTTTCGTTCGTATAACTTTCCTGATCGCTATATTCGCCACAGAAATTTATTGGGCTACATAGAGCCAATTAATAACGAACTCGGAAGAAAAGACGCAAGTTTCAAAATTGTTCGGGGATTAGCAAATAGCAAATGCTCTTCATTTGAATCTGTAAACTTTCCAGGTCATTTCTTGAGACACGAAAATTTCCGACTGCTGTTGTCAAGGATGATCAATCAGCAGCTTTTTAGGGAAGATGCTACTTTTTGCATTAAAGGTGGACTCTTTGGTGATGATGCTCGTTGGACATTGGAATCTCTCAATTTTCCTGGACACTACATCCGACACAAGAATTTTGAGTTGTGGGTAGAACGCTCAGATGGTAGCGATTTATTTGCACAGGATGCGTCATTTAGGATTTTCAATCCTCTCTATCGGTAGGGTAATCTTGTTCGTCAATCAAAACTACTTTTTTTCCTAATATCTAATGAATAGAGTTGACTTTCATAAAATATTCACTGCTATAAAATATTGGAGATATTTCATGTCATTAATTAAATTACGTCAAACTCACAACTTACTTACCAAAGGCTTATTAACTAACATTTTTACTGTGGCTGTTAGTTCAATATTGTTCACCAACATTGGTACAACTAATGCCTCACAGGTGGTCACTCAGTGGTATTTTGGCTCATGGGATTGTAATATTGATGGTCGTAATGCCAAAATGCAGTGGCTTGTAGTTGATGACCCGCAAACTCAGTGTGATGGTGATGTCTGTAGGACTACATCAGGTGTTAAGGTTGTAGGACAGTTCAGTGATAATGGTAGTGCATGGGTGTCACTAGCAAAACATTCTGCAAATTCAACATCTCTCTCAATTCGTTATTTAGGTCAAGAACAAGATAACTGGTTTTTAAGATACAATGTTAAATCAGGTCGGGCTATCGGTTGGACTACCTGGAGAGGCAAACGTTATCCTTTATCTTGTGCAAATAGAAGACGTTAGGAAAAAATTTCACGAATACAAATATTGATTTTAATTCTGCAAATGTTCTCGAAAATATTGTTGATATAACTGACAACTTGGTGTTAATTTATCTCCTATTCTCTTTACTAATCCTATGCTGTAAAGTTGATATGCTGAAATTGTTTCTACGCTTACAGGTTTTTGAGCCGTAACTACTTCTAGGAATGCCTGAGTTAGATGAGGATTAATTTTAAAAGTATGCAAAAATCGCCGCAAATGTTCTTCGTAAATTCCGGCATTTGTTGGCGCATTTTGCAATAAATTTTCTAAAGTTATATCCCCAAGTGCTAGATGATAAAGTGCCAATCTAATTAAATATGGATGTCCCCCAACTAGAGACATTAATTGCTGTAATTGATTTTGATTATAATCAAGTTGATGATTGTGGGCTAAAACTTTTATTTGTTCTTTGGTAAATTCTGTTAATTCCACTACTAAGCCAACATTAAAGGGGGATTGATTGATATCTAATGACCCATAATTTTCGGTAGAATGGACTACAGCTAATCGTAATTTTTCCCAAATATCTACAGTTTTAGCTTCTTCATGCCAACTTCGTAACATGGCAAAAAAACCTTGGGAAATTTCAGGATATTGAAAAACTCTATCTACTTCATCTAATGCCAAAACTAAATTGTTATTGATATTGTCTAAAATGTGATCTTCAAAATATGTGGTACAATTAATAATGCTACCTCTATATTCATCCCAAGATTCATTTAATAAAGAAGGTAATTTTAATTTGTGACTAACATAAGCACAGAACCAGCGTAAAAATTTATCTAAATCATTAAAAACAGTTGCTTCTGCTTGCAAAAAATTTAATCTTACTGTGTGATAACCTTGCTGATTTGAGTGAGCGATAATTCTATCAAGTAGGGATGTTTTACCCATTTGATTTGGGGCTTTAATCCGAATTAGAGAACCAGCCTGGAGAATTGTATCATAACAACGTTCTTCTATTAGATTGCGTTGAATATAAAATACAGAATTTAGAGGAACTGAACCTTTTGGGTATTCTGGTAAAAATTCATTTTTGATGGGATTAGAAATATTTTGATGTAATTCTGTTTGTAGAATGTTGTTATTGTTAAGATGCGAACGTTCAACTGCTGCACGAAAATTAGTTTTATTAACTTCTTCTCCTAATGCTTCTGAAAGTAATTTCCACAATTTGAAACCTACATCTTGGCGGAGATATTTGGCTGTATAACCTCCATTATTGGCAATTTCATCATAATTTAGACCTTGCCAAGATCCTTTCAGGATAATTATCTCCACATCTTTCAAGTGTCTGTTAACTTTATTAAAGACAACTGTATCTAAAATTTGTAATGCTTCTTCAACGTTCATATATTTAATTTATGCCGATTGAAGTCAGTATATCGAGTTTGTGCCGAAAAAGAAATATCGAAATTTGGATACATCGCTTACTTGTTAAGGTATTCTCATTAATTGAGACTATCCCGCTAACAGTGGGATGGGTTCTTTTTCATCTAAAATCTCCAGAAGACTCCCACTACAGATGATTAACTGATATGATTTGACCTGGAAGGGAGCAAATCAAAACAGCATTTATCGCAAATTTACTGATATATAACTATGGTTGTTGTAGCAATTCTCGCGGCAGGAAAAGGCACAAGAATGAAATCAAATCTGCCTAAAGTTTTACATTCTTTAGGTGGTAAATCTTTAGTCGAACGCGTTATTGAAAGTGCTGAACCCCTTTTACCTTCACGCAGATTAGTAATTGTTGGCTATCAGTCCCAAGAAGTAAAAACGGCTATGAATGCAATTCATGGTGTGGAGTTTGTGGAACAGACTGTACAATTAGGCACAGGTCATGCTATCCAACAATTGCTTCCCCATTTAGAAGGTTACACTGGGGATTTATTGATTTTAAATGGTGATGTCCCTTTATTACGGACGGAAACTTTAAACAACCTCTTACAAACTCACCAAGAAAATCAAAATTCTTGTACTATCCTCACCGCACAATTGTCAAATCCTCAAGGTTACGGACGAGTTTTTCGTAACAGTGAATGTATTGTCCAAAAAATAGTTGAGGACAAAGATTGCACTCTTACCCAAAGAGAAAATGACCGCGTGAATGCTGGTATTTACTGTTTCCGTTGGCCAGATTTAGCAAAGTTTTTACCTCAATTAGAAGCAAATAATGCCCAAAAAGAATATTACTTAACTGATGCTGTCACTCAGGTTGGTAAGGTAATGGCTGTAGATGTGGAAGATTACCAAGAAATTTTGGGAATTAATGATAGATTGCAATTAGCAACAGCTAACGATATTTTGCAAAGACGGATTAAGGAAAAATGGTTGTTAGCAGGTGTAACGCTAATAGATCCTACCAGTATTACGATTGATGAAACGGTGGAATTACAACCAGATGTGATTATTGAACCGCAAACTCATTTGCGCGGAAAAACGATAATTCAAGCTGGTAGTCGCATTGGTCCGGGGAGTTTAATTGAAAATAGTGAATTAGGTGAAAATGTTACTGTTCTCTATTCTGTAGTTACAGATAGTATTATTCAATCTCAAACTCGAATTGGACCCTATGCCCATTTACGTGGTCATGCTAAGGTGGGTGCTAATTGTCGAATTGGTAATTTTGTGGAGTTGAAAAATACCCAATTAGGCGATCGCACTAATGTATCACATCTCTCCTATTTAGGTGATACGACAGCCGGATCTCATGTAAATGTTGGTGCGGGGACAATTACTGCTAATTATGACGGTGTGAAGAAACATAGAACAATTATAGGCGATCGCACCAAAACCGGTTCTAATAGTGTTTTAGTTGCACCTATTACTCTGGGGAATGATGTCTACATAGCCGCAGGTTCAACGGTAACGGAAGATGTCCCTGATGATTCTTTGGTTATTGCACGCAGTCGTCAGGTTGTGAAACCAGGTTGGAAGATGAAAACTGATACTTAATGTTTTTTTGGGTGCGTTAAGAAACGCACCTTTTTATAGCTATTTTTAGGTAAATGAACTAGTGTTTTTGTTTCGCGCAAAGGTGCAAAGGAGCAAAGACGCAAAGGAAGAAATTCATTTTTATGCAGAAATCTGATTAATTCCTACTTGATAAATTATCTGTTCTTGTACTGACTTTGCAGCAGATACAGCTATTTCTTCCCAATCACTAGCTAATAATACAATGCTCAAAAGCGACTTTAATAAATCTCGATTAGATATAAATTCTTCAACATTATATAATTCATCTTGTTTTAAAATATCTTGCAGTGCTGATAAAGCCACAGGTTGGGGTAATTGTAGTCTTTGAATCAAGCATTTTTGTGCTACTTCTAAGGCTGTTTTTTCCCCTATACCCAAATTCCATTCTTTTATGAGTAACCGCAGTTCCCGGTTGAGTGATACGCGCAACTGTGTCATTCTTCCAAACATTCCCGGATTTTGTAATAAAGCGGGAATTGCTAAACCCCAATCTAATCCTGCTGTCACGTCGCAGTCGGTTTCATCTTCAATTTGAATTGCTTCTTGAAGGGATGTTGGGTTAAAAAGTAAATTAATAGCTTCAGCTACATTTTGGTTATTATTCATAATAATTTCGCTCATCATTATTGTAGTCGTAACATACCATATTCAAAGTAGGTAAGATTCTCGTATTCTTCATCAATACCAAGATTGAGCATATTTTGGTTTTCATAAAATCGTTCCGCAGTTGGAAGTGAATGCAGTCCAATTCTCCCACCATAACCTAATTCTACACTTCTGAGTCGTGCATATCTCAATAATGCAGTACCTACACCTTTGTATCGTGGTGGACGTTGGATTTCTTTACGATTCCAAGGAGCAGAGGTAATGTACTGGATATATACTAAAAAATTATCTAAATTTTACGAAAGTTATTTACACAACCAAGTAAAGTATGGTAATAATCATATTCCTACTGGATTAAATTTTTATGAACAAAGATTTAGTGTAAAATCCAGTAAACATAATTTTTGACTTAAAGGTATAATCAATGCACCCTTTTGAAAAAATTTTATCAGTATCGAAAGAAAACATTGAACTTGAATTAAAATATATAAACGAAATTAGTTGGGCTGACTTTTGGTTAAATCCAAGACGTTTAAGAGGCAGTGATTTTTTGATGCGTTGGTCTCAAGGTGTTTGGAGTGAAAAACGCTTAACTGATGCTATTAATGAGACTAATCAGTTTTATGCAATTCCTTATGGACCAAGCGGAACAGCCGCTACAGATGACGTAAGGGCATTTGAACTTTACTTTGAAAGATTGGAAGCTGCTGGACTTGGGAAAATAAAACGTCCTGATTTATTGATTTTTAAAATAGAAGAAAAATCCTATGTTGATAGTTTCTTAAAAGATATTGGTGGTAGTGAAGAATTACCTTTCATAGTTGAAAATGAACTGCAATCTCTGATTAAAAAATCAATTATAGCAGTTGAATGTGAAAATTCACTTTGGGTTGCCGAAAAAATGCCTGATTATAATAAACAGATGAAACCTCAGAAAAGACTGGGAGGTAAAATGGGATTGTCCAAAAGTGCTGTTTTACCAACAGTAATTATTAAAGAAGAAGACCGGATTCCATTACATAAATGGCAAATAGAAAATAAAATTCCTATCCACATTTGGCACGTTTTTTTTGATAAAGCTTACGGGTTATCTCTTGATCAAGCTGAACACCTTGTAAAAGAAGGTTTAATTGAGCCAACAATTCAGACCTTTCAAGCTCCAGGTGGAGCAACAACTAAAAAAGCCATTTATAAATTTTATTATCATTATGCTTATCCTCTAGGAATTTCAACAGAGCGACCCACTTTAGTACCTAATTATATCGAAGATAAAAATGGACATATTTTGCCTTATGTAAAATTTGTAGGAGGCTCACTTCAGATTAACGAAGATGCTTTAAAAATTCTCAATAACCTTTAATAAATTATGATTCACCAAAAACTACCTAATAACTGGCAAGAAAGAGAAAAATTACGTGATAAAGGTCAATTCTGGACACCAGAATGGGTGACAAAAGCAATGGTTTCGTATATAGCAAAAGACACAAATTTGGTGTTTGATCCTGCTACTGGAAAAGGAGCTTTTTTAAATGCTTTATTACAAATAAATCCCTCTATTAATTATTATGGGATTGATATAGATGAATATATTTTAGAAGATGAAATTTATCAAAAAAATAGTTGCTTTGTAGAATTACGTGATTTTATCAAAAACCCTCCACAGAAAAAGTTTAACGCAATTATAGCTAATCCACCTTACATCAGACATCACCGAATTGATGAAAAGATGAAACAATTTCTAAAAGAGCTTTTTATAAAAATTACAGGTTTTACAATTGATGGTAGAGCAGGTTATCATATTTACTTTTTTGTGCAGGCGTTAAATTTACTTGATAAAAACGGAAGATTAGCTTTTATAATGCCTGCTGATACTTGTGAAGGGATTTTTGCTCAAAAACTGTGGCAATGGATTACTAAAAATTATTGTCTTGAATGCGTTGCTACATTTCATGAAAATGCGACACCTTTCCCAAAGGTTGATACCAATGCAATTATTTTTTTTATCAAGAAATCTGAACCTGTCCAGATAATTAAATGGATCAAGGCAAATGAAGCCAATGAGGAACTTTTTAATTTTGTTAAATCGGATTTTAAAGATACAAATCATATAACTCTGGAAATTAATAATCGAGATTTAAAAGAAGCATTAGCCACAGGTTTATCAAGACCTGAACAAAATAATTGTGATTTTAAATATCATCTTAATGATTTTGCAAAAGTGATCCGTGGTATTGCCACAGGAGCGAATGATTTCTTTTTTTTAACAACACAGCAGGTACAAGAACTGGCAATTCCTAAAGAATTTCTTAAACTCGCAATTGGACGGACAAAAGATGTAACAGGAGATAAATTAACTATTGAAGATATCAAAAAATTAGAAGAAAATAATCGTCCCACAATTTTACTTTCAATAAATAGTAATGATAATATCCCTGAATCAGTTGCTAACTATCTTCAAGAAGGTGAAAAATTAGGTCTGCCTGACCGTCCCCTGATTAAACAACGTAAATTGTGGTATAAGATGGAACATAGAGAAGTGCCACCCATATTATTTGCTTATCTTGGTAGACGCAATTCTAGGTTCATTAAAAATGAGGCTGGTGTTGTTCCATTAACAAGTTTTTTGTGTATTTATCCTATTTATGATGATGAACTATATATCGCTAATCTTTGTGAGGCTTTAAATGATCCTGAGACAATTCAAAATCTCAGACTTGTAGGCAAAAGCTATGGTTCTGGAGCAATTAAAGTTGAGCCTCGTAATCTTGATAAAGTTCCCATTCCAGAACATATTGTAGATAAATATAATTTAACCCGACAAAAATATAAAATTAAAAGTCAGCAACTTGAACTATTTTAATAATTGAAATCTAACTTCATACGCATAAAAAAATCAAACCACATTAATGTGGTTTGAAAAAATCAAAAACTATTTACATTTTCTATGCTGTGACTTCTTCCTTCACTTCCTGCTGTAAAGCTGAAACCAGTCTATTCAGTGCATTTACGTAAGCCTGAGCCGATGCCACAATAATGTCTGTATTGGCTGCATGACCTGAAAATACACGGGATTCATGGCGCAAGCGAATTGTCACTTCTCCTAAAGCATCAATTCCCCCGGTGACAGATTGCACAGAAAACTCAATCAATTCATTCGGTACATTCACCACCCGATTGATGGCTTTGTACACCGCATCTACTGGACCTGTACCAATGGCTGCATCAGTTAATTCTTCTCCGTCGGGAGTGCGAAGAGTTACAGTAGCAGTAGGTTGAGCGTTACTACCACAGGAAACCTGTACCAACTCTACCTTAAATAAATCTGGCGCTTGTTGGATTTCGTCGTTAACAATAGCTTCCAAGTCCCAATCAGAGATTTCTTTCTTTTTGTCCGCTACTTCTTTAAATCTAACAAAGGCTTTATTTAGGTCATTTTCTGATAGTTCAAAGCCCAATTCTTTCAAGCGGGTACGAAAAGCATTTCTGCCAGAATGTTTACCCAATACTATTTGATTGTCCGATAAACCAATCAATTGGGCATCCATGATCTCATAAGTGAGTTTGTTTTTCAATACTCCATCTTGGTGAATTCCAGATTCATGAGCAAAGGCATTTGCACCGACAATGGCTTTATTTGGTTGCACCAACATTCCCGTTAAATTGGAAACCAAACGGGAGGTTTTATAGATTTGTTTGGTGTCAATATTCGTGAGTGATGCTTCCGAATTTTCAGCGCGTCCCAAGAAGGGATTAAAATATTGTCTGCGGACGTGCAAAGCCATGACTAATTCTTCTAAAGCTGCATTTCCGGCTCTTTCCCCAATGCCATTAATGGTACATTCTAATTGCCGAGCGCCGTTTTTCACAGCTTCCAAAAAGTTAGCAACTGCTAAACCTAAATCATTATGGCCGTGAACGGAAATAATGGCTTTGTCAATGTTGGGGACATTTTCGGTAATGCCTTTAATGATGCCCCCAAATTCGCTGGGTGTGGTATATCCTACGGTATCAGGAATATTAACAGTTGTTGCTCCAGCAGCGATCGCTCTTTCCAAAACTTCATACAAAAATTCTGGATCAGATCGTCCGGCATCTTCAGGAGAAAATTCGACATCATCGGTGAAGGTTTTGGCATAGGCTACCATTTCTTCCGCAATGGCAACTACTTCCGGTCTGGTCTTTTTTAACTTATATTGCAGGTGGATATCAGAAGTAGCAATAAAAGTATGAATTCTGCCTTTAGCAGCAGGTTTGATAGCCTCCGCTGCGGCTTTAATATCATCATGTCTGGCTCTGGCCAAACTACAAATTACCGGACCATTTTCCGTTCCCACAGTTTGGGCAATTTTGCTAACTGCTTCAAAATCTCCAGGACTAGCAAAAGCAAAACCAGCCTCAATAATATCTACTCCTAAACGTGCTAGTTGTTTGGCAATAATTAGCTTTTCGTCTATATTGAGAGTTGCTCCTGGACACTGTTCTCCATCACGCAATGTGGTGTCAAAGATGATAATTCTATCGGCTTGTTTGCTCATTAGCTTAACCTCTTTTAATTTTGAGAGTGGACCCAATAAAAGAACATAAGGGAATTAGAATTAATCAAATGTGACTTGATTTGTCAGTCCTATAGAATTTATTTTCATCACTGACTTCTAATTCCTCAATTCTTTTTTGATAAAATAGCTGAAACTGTGAAATGAGAGTTTTTAACTTTGAGATGTGTAAATAAATACTAAGCTAAGTTAACCGTCAGTTTTTTCTATTCTCTCTCTTATATCGTTCAAGTCTATATATCTATCAGTAGCATTACGTAGTTCTCTGGCGATCATTCCTTCAGTTGATACTACTGTAATATGCGTATTTTTTGAGCGTAATAGTTCGATAGCTCTTTCAAAATCACCATCTCCGCTGAATAATACAACTCGGTCATATTGATCTACCGTATTAAACATATCAACGACAATTTCAATATCTAAATTCGCTTTTTGGGAGTAACGACCGGAAGCATCATCATAATACTCTTTGAGGATTTTCGTGCGAACTGTATATCCTAAACTGATGAGTGCATCTCGGAAACCCCGTTGGTCTTGTGGGTCTTTTAATCCAGTGTACCAGAAAGCATTGATTAATGTAGTTTCTGACTGTTCGTATTTGAAATATTCTAAAACCCGTCGGGGGTCAAAAAACCAACCATTTTTTTGTTGAGCATAGAACATATTGTTTCCGTCTACAAAAATAGACAGACGATTCATTGGAGAACCCATAAAAATTTACACCTAAATAATAGATAAGAATGTTAGAGGGAAGAATAGATTATAGCAATTATCAAGTGGTAATTTCGCTAATATCTTTAAGGTACATAATTATGTATAGCCATTATCTTACCTCTTTTAAAGCCAAAATTTGGACAAAATATCCCAGTTGAGATCCGAATTATTTAACTTGTTTCACCTCCGGGACTTGTAAATATGTTGTCTGATCAAAATCTACCAATAAAATTGACCTAGTAACAGGATTGTAAACTAGATGATATTCAATTTTACTCCTAAAGAGGTACGGGATAGGATTCTGGAGAAGGAATGGGCTGATCTTCATCAATAGATTTTTTCATCGACTGTAGGGATGATTTCAGAGGATTATCAATGCTTCAGGAGAGAAGACTATTGAGGATACGCATCTAGGATATCCTAGATGGACACCTAAAATTTGAAGAATACTCTATGAAAGTAGTTTGAATAATTTGATGACTCCGAATATAAATTTTTATGACAACTAACCTGATCTGCGATCACAGGGGTGGGTTCAGTTGCGTAAATATGGGAATGTATCTGTACAGAGTTTTTATACAATGAATATACTGATATGAGTTGGATAAAAATTAAAGGATGGGTGAAAAAGGGATAAGATGGTCATTTAAGTCTTAAATTTGCAGTTTTTAGCAGTCGAACAGAGTTCTGAATCAATATAAGTATTGTACTTAAACTAGTCAGTACAATAATATCGCCCCAGAACCTATATCTAGCTTAACCAAAAAATCAGATTCTGTTGGCAAATTAGAAAAGCAGCCTGGTGCGAGTGGTAGATTTGAGTCATTTACACTAATTAACCTTGTCCATCATTTCGTCAGATTCGGAGTTTCTAAATATTGTTTCTCTGGTTGAGGATAAACAGTTACCCAATCTAAATACCGAATTGGCGGAAATAACTCCACTTTAGCGATTGATGCCGGGAGTTTCTTTAAATCCAAGGACTTAATTTTACCTATGGCTAAACCAGCGGGAAACTTCTGACTATAAGTAGATGTGGAAACTAAATCGCCTACTTTAACATTAGGCACTTTTTCATAAAACTCTAACACCCCTTCAGCGGAAGCATCACCTTGCAAAACTCCTTTAGCTGATGTGCGGCTGACAGTTACACCCACTTGACTTTTTAAATCACTAACCAACAATACACTGCTAGTATTAGTCGTCACACTTTCTACTAAACCCACTAATCCCCCATCGGCTTTAACAATAGAACCTTCTTGAATGCCTGATGCAGTCCCCCGATTCAAAATTACCTGTTGCCACCAATGATCTGCACTCCGTCCAATTACCCTTGCTATAATTGGCTTCTGTGGCAAGGTTTCTTTTTCTACGTAACTCAGTAAACTTTTTAATTTTTCATTTTGGCTTTCTAGATCGACGATGCGAGTCTGTAATTCTAAAAATCTTGCATCTTTAATACTTTGCTCAGGAATCGTCCCTGACTGCACCATCTGTAATGGAATGGTGATTCCTTGATAGATTTCGCGTAATAATGCCCCTTTTGTTTCTCTGATTGTCCAAGCACTACCTACAACTAAGGCCAATAACCCTATTTGTAATCCCTTATATTCCCACCAGCGCTTTAAAGTAAACATAAACATACCTGTATATATTTTTTATAAATTATTCAGGAGTTGCAAAAATATTGCTTAGGAACGCAAATTTAATCACCTGCAATTCTGATTTAACCGGAAATGGTGCGTTACGCTTTGCTTTAGCGTAGCCATGCTCGCAGAGCTTTACACACCCTAATTTTGTACTTTATTTAATCTATACTCCTTAGTAAGACTTTCCGTGATCATTATCCCTCAACTTCCCTATACTTCTGTTGAAAACAATAGACATCTCCGGAAATTAAATATGCGTGACCTAAAACCCTTGTAGAGACGTTCCATGGAACGTCTCTACAATATTTACCGAAGCTGTCTAATGGATTCTATAATTTTGACACTCTCAGGGAAGACAGCCACTGAGATTCTACTGACAGAATTAGATTAAAGGTTTAGCCTAATCTAATCTCGCTGCGACCGTCAAACGCCGCCTAGACGCTCAATACAACCACCAATCAAGGTGTCGAAATTGCGCTTACTTTTATTGTTTTCAGTGTTTTTGTGAGTCCATCACTAAGCCAAGATGCGGTACGCTCCACAACCTGCCATTACTTGCTCTTTCTTGTCATACTGCCGCTAGGACTTGAACCTAACCGTTGTTTCTTATGAGCCGGGATTTCTCCGTACTAGGATGTTTCAACACGTAGATGTTTATTGTTCTTACTCACGATTTCATTCTAGCATACCACAGGGATTAAAATCCCTCGTGTCGCTTCCCTCTGTTGGGAGCCAAGCCACGCTCGTTTCCCACTTACCGCGAGGTCTTATGAATAAATACAGAACCCATATATTCCTACTACATATTACGGGAATGCCCGCTAAATACTCTCTCCAATTGTTTGAAGTTTTCTAATACACGACCTGTTCCCAACACTACACAGCTTAAAGGGTCTGCCGCAATGTGAGTCACAAGACCTGTCTCATGACTAATTAATGTATCCAGACCTTTGAGTAATGCACCACCTCCTGCCAACATGATCCCGCGATCAATAATGTCTGCTGCCAGTTCTGGAGGTGTCCGTTCTAGTGTCCGTCTCACTGCTTCGATAATTACCGCTAGAGGCTCTACCATACTTTCCCGAATTTCTGGGCCTTTGATGCTTACAGTTCTGGGTAATCCAGAAAGTAAATGCAAGCCCCGGACTTCCATGACACTATCATTATCATCTGCGGTCGGATAGGCAGAACCAATCTTAATCTTAATATCCTCAGCAGTCCGTTCACCAATTACCAGATTATGAATTTTCTTCATATACTGAGTAATCGCTTCAGTTAGTTCATCTCCAGCAATGCGGACTGACTCGCTAATTACTGTACCCTGAAGACTTAATACCGCTACTTCTGTTGTGCCACCACCTATATCAATTATCATGTTACCCGTAGGTTCTGCAACTGGCAGTCCCGCACCGATTGCCGCTGCAACTGGTTCATCAATTAAATATACTTCCCTCGCTCCGGCTTGATTGGCTGCATCCATGACAGCCCGTCTTTCTACTCCTGTGACACCACTAGGAATGCCAATGATAATGCGGGGACGCATCAGCGATCTTCCCTCATTTACCCGCTGAATAAAGCTTTTTAGCATCAATTCAGCCGTGTCAAAGTCAGCAATCACACCGTCACGCAGGGGACGGAGGGCAATTACATTGCCTGGTGTCCGTCCGAGCATTTTTTTGGCTTCTTCTCCCACTGCCAGTGCCACCTTGAGATTTTGATCAATGGCAACTACAGAAGGTTCTTGCAGGACAATTCCTTTACCAGACACATAAACTAGGGTATTGGCTGTACCAAGGTCGATACCCATATCCCATGATGGACGAAAATTTCTGAAAAGATCCACGCTTCTCTTTGCCCCTTATTTGCGATACTTAATAACTACAAAGATAAAAGTTAATAATGATAGATTCCATGATGTTTGCTTGCCTGACTCCAGTAACCTAGACTATTTTTTTATCTAGCTTTTGTCAATCTTGATTTTAGTTTCACGAATCTTATGTTCTATTTTTTCATGGTCAGTCAGTATAACCGTATATTTTTTTTAATGTCAAGTATTTTTTGAATTTTTGTGTGAGTTAACTGTTGGGATTCTAACATATTTTCAATACTTTCACAATTAGTTATTATAGAATCCGGAATAGTACAATACAAAGTTACTAAGAAATAAAAGCCATGAGCATTAATGTTGTCACTCTTATTGGCCGTGTAGGCATCGATCCTGACATGAAGTTTTTTGATTCGGGTAAAGTTAAATGTAGATTGACTCTAGCAGTCAGTCGTCGTACCCGTGAGGGAGAACATACAGACTGGTTTAACTTAGAATTATGGGGAAAAACTGCGGAAGTTGCGGGTAATTATGTTCGGAAAGGCAAACAAATAGGCGTTAAAGGTTCTTTGCGGTTTGATTCCTGGAGCGATCGCCAAAGCGGAGTTAGCCGTTCTAGTCCAGTGATCAATGTCGAGCAACTAGAATTACTAGGTTCTAAGCGTGATGGTGAAGGTGGGGGAGCAGATATGTCTCCAGATAATTTCTAATTAGTGAGTTGTCAGTTGTTAGTAGGGGCGAAGCATTTGGAAGATAAATTATCGGTCATTGCCAAAAATAGTTCTCCAAATGCTTCGCCCGTACAGTTGTTAGTTGTTTTTTCCTTGCCATTGACCACTGACCACTGACCACTGACTAATAACTAATTTGCAATGTTACTGATGCTTGTACTTCCTGTTCACCGGCAATTATGGGAGTAGAAGCATCTGCATTAGCTAATTTAGCCTCAGCCCGGTAAAGCATGGGAGGTGGTGGTGGAGTTGCACCATTGACTTGAATACTGACAATTTCTTTTTGTTGTAATCCCAGGCTACTTAAAACGGCTTCTGCTTGCTGTTGGGCATCCTGGGTAGCTTTTTTCAGAGCTTGTTTTTGGGCGATCGCAATTGCTTCATCACTAGCAATAAAACTCACACCGTTAATTTGTGTCGCTCCAGCCTTCACAGCTTCATCTAACAATGTTCCGGCTTGATCTGTAGGAATGCGGAAACTGACTGTATTACTGGCAGCATAACCAGTGATTCGTTGGACATTATTGCTGTAGCTATACACTGGATTCAGGCGAATTCCTGTAGTTGTCAATTTTTCCACATTACGTTTTTTCAGCAATGTCACCACAGCGGATGATTTACGAGCCGCTTCTTTTTGGACATCTTCAGCGGTTTTTCCTTGAATTTCCACACCTAAACTCACTTGAGATAAAGTTGTAGAAATTGTTTCTACTCCCCGTCCACTCACGGTTAAAGTTCGCCATAATTTTGCCTTTTCTTGCGCCGATGCAGGTAATATAAAAGTCGCGCATATCAATATACTCAAGGATAAGATCTTCCCAAAATTCCTGGTAGGAAAACGAGAATTGGATAAAATAGTGTTAGACATTCTGCTGGCACTCCTCCAAAAACGGATCAATTCTTGGTTAACTGTTAATTATCAACTAATTATCAACAACCACCAAAACATTTTTACCACTTGTTTTATCATCTCAGCATTAACCAAATTTACCGCTAATGTAAGCTTTGGTATCTTCCTGTTGAGGGTTGCTGAAAATTAGCTCTGTCGAATCGTACTCTACTAAATACCCAGCCCGTCCACCTGATTCTGAGGCTCTGACATTAAAAAACGCCGTTTTATCAGATACTCGTGATGCTTGCTGCATATTGTGAGTGACTATGACGATGGTATATTGCTCTTTAAGTTCATGAATTAGTTCTTCAACCCGCGAGGTAGAAATAGGATCAAGAGCAGAACATGGTTCATCCATGAGGATAACTTCTGGTTGTACTGCGATCGCTCGGGCAATACATAAACGTTGTTGTTGTCCACCGGATAAAGATAAACCATTTTGGCGCAATTTATCCTTGACTTCATCCCACAAAGCCGCTTGTCGCAAACTCCGTTCTACTAATTCATTCATATCACCCCTGTAGCCATTAATTCTGGCCCCAAAAGCAATATTTTCATAAATTGACTTGGGAAATGGGTTGGGTCTTTGAAACACCATACCAATACGTCTCCGCACCTCTACGGGATCAATATTGGGTGCATAGAGATTTTTATCATAGAAATAAACTTTACCTTCGGCTCTAAATGATGCGATTAAATCATTTAGACGGTTATAACATCGCAATAATGTACTTTTACCGCAGCCAGATGGTCCAATAAAAGCCGTCACCCGATTTTTAGGAATATCTAGCCAAACATTCTGTACAGCCAAAAAATTGCCGTAGTAGATATTGAGGTCTTCTGTGCGTAAAACCGATTCAGCCCCATTAATCGTGCTAATTGTAGTAGCCATAAATACTTAAATGAATGCAGAATTTAGAATTTAGAATTTAGAATTACGTTTTGCAACGGGGATTTTACCCCGACGCAAAACCCGCTGCTTGTAGAAGCAGGGGACTTTAACCCCCAAAGGTAAGTTAAAGAATAAGTTTTTCGGGATGAGTTTCAGTTTTGTTAACTAAACCTTTTGTTTAGTCACCCAGCGAGTAATAATACTAGTAATTAAAACCATCATTACGAGGATTAAAGACGCAGCCCAAGCTAGAGATTGCCAAGTTGGGAAGGGAGAAGTAGCAAAGTTGTAGACTAAAACCGCGAGAGAAGCAGTAGGTTTGAGAATGCTATCCGGCCAAAAAGCAGAAAAAAGAGCCGTAAATATTAATGGTGCTGTTTCTCCAGCAGCCCGAGCGATCGCCAAAGTAGAACCAGTGACAATTGTTGGTAATGCAGCCGGCAATACCACCAGGATCACAGTTTGCAAATTACTTGCACCTAATCCAACAGACGCTTGCCGCAAATCTTGAGATACTAATTGCAAAGCTTCGTCTGTAGTTTTTACAATAATAGGTAACATCAAAATTGCTAAGGCAAATCCACCCCCCAGGGCTGAGTAAGAGCCTAAATTCAGCTTTACTAAGGTCAAAACCACAATTCCATAAGCAAATACCCCAGCAATAATAGAAGGAACACCACTGAGGACGTTAGTAGCAAAACGTATCCATCTAGCAATCTTTTGGGAACTAAACTCATTTAAATAAATTGCGGCCAATACACCAAAGGGAACACTAATGACAGCGGCAATCCCGACCATGAGAATTGTGCCAACAATGGCATTACCAAAACCGCCATTTTTGCCAAAAGGCGGCGGTGGTAACTGCGTAAAAATATTGAGATTTAAACTACTAAACCCTCTAATTACTACATAATAAAGCACTGCCAACAAGGGGACTAGTGCCAATGCTCCACAGATAAAAGCTAATCCAGTCATTGCTGTATTCAACAATGTCCGAGGAGAGGAAGGAGAACGAGTCAGGCTTCTTTGCTCAAAAGAAGAAGTCATAATTTAACCTATCACTATAGTCTCTGGACTCGCGCCACAATAAACTCTGCCAGAATATTGACTATCATCGTCAATAGAAATAGGATTAAAGCTGCATACATTAAAGCAGCAACTTGTAACCCATTAGCTTCAGCAAATTGATTTGCTAGTAGGGAAGAAATTGTATTAGATGGTGCTAAGAAAGAGATGTTAATATTATTGGCATTACCAATTAACATTGTCACAGCCATTGTTTCACCCATGGCTCTACCAAGTGCCAACATCACCGCACTGACAATGCCAGAAAAAGCAGCGGGGATAATAACTTGAAAAATTGTTTCCCAACGGGTTGCACCGATTGCCAAGGCAGCTTGACGTAAACCCGAAGGTACAGAAATCAAAGCATCACGAGAAATAGCGGTGATAATTGGCAAAGTCATAATTGCTAAGATCACTCCCGCAGGTAACATTCCTGGCCCTGTAGGTGAGGTACTAAAAATAGGTAGCCAGCCCCAATAATGATGCAGCCATTTGCCCAAATCAGTTAAAATCGGGATTAAAACAAAAATTCCCCAGACTCCGTAGACAACACTGGGAATGGCAGCTAGTAATTCTACTAAAAATACCAGTACCAATTTTACCTGGGAGGGCAAAAAATCCTCACTCAATAAAATCGCTGTCCCCACACCAATTGGAACTGCTAAAACTAGTCCGATTAAAGAACTCATGAGAGTCCCATAAATCGCAGGTAATACCCCATATTCATTATTAACAGGGTTCCAATTGCTGGTGATTAAGAAATTAATCCCGAATTTTTGGATCGCTGGACTGGCCGCAATAGCAACTTGCAAGGTAATCCATAATAAAATTCCAGCAATTGCTAGGGCAAAAATTCGAGTTAACCAAATAAAGCTCCGATCTAGATTTCTGTCTATTTCCGAGCGATTTTTCGTGACTAATTGGGTTTCTGGAAAATTTATGGCCATGAATGCTGACTCTAAGATGTGGGAAAAAGCTAACTTTCTCAAAACTAGTACAATACGGCGTAAGTTAAGCAACCATTAAAAATCCCTGAAAAGCTTATACCATCTGCTTTTTAATTTTTAATTGTTAATTTTTAATTCCGCCCTGCGGTACTAGCTTGTCATTACTTTGTAGTTTTAGGATCAGCGCCAAGAGAGATTTTATAATCAGGACTAATTTGATCAGCAGCAGCAGCCACTTTAGCAATCACATTTGCTGGTAAAGGAACATACCCTAATTGAGTAGCTAACTTTTGTCCATCAGTTAAAGCGTACTCAATAGTTGCTTCTATTGCCTTGGCTTTACCAGCATCAGCATATTTTTTATAAGCGAGAATCCAAGTATAAGTGACGATTGGGTAAGAACCTTCCCCTTCAGGATCAGAAATAAAAGCGCGAAGATTTTCTGGTAAAGTTACTGATGCTAACGTTTTAGATGCTGATTCTTCAGAAGCCAAAACAAACTTTTTAGCTTTATTTTCTAAACTCGCAAATTTGAGATTACTTTGTTTGGCATAGCCATATTCTACATAACCAATAGCACCTGGAGTTTGTTGAATTTGGGCGGTAATACCTTCATTGCCTTTAGCACCAATTCCTACAGGCCATTTTACACTTTTACCGTCACCTACTTTAGTTTTCCATTCTGGACTAATGGCGCTAAGGTGTTTGGTAAAAACGCCTGTAGTCCCGCTACCATCAGCCCGATAAATAACTTTTATCTCGTCTTTTGGTAATTTTACATCAGGATTAGCTTGAGCGATCGCCGGATCATCCCAAGATTTGATTTTACCTAGTAAAATATCAATATAAACTGCTCGTGGTAGTTTGAGTATAGCTACGCCACCGGAGCTATCAGCAATATCTGGTAAGTTATAAGCGAGAACAATACTACCAGCAGTTACAGGTAGTAAGATCACTCCTTTATCTGCGGGGATATTCTGAATTTCTTCATCTTTCATGGCTACATCACTAGCACCAAAGTCTACTGTCCCTTTGGTAAACTGCTCAACACCAGCACCACTACCAACTGGCTGATAGTTAACTTTTAAATTGGGATATTTTTTGTTTAACTCCGCAAACCAGGTTTGGTAAAGGGGTGACGGAAAAGTAGCACCGGCACCTGTTAATTCAATATTACCTCCTAAATCTAGTTTGCTGGAAGCAGTTGTAGTTTGACTGGAAGATTTGTTAGGAGTGGGATTCGTTGAGTTAGTTTCTCCACAGGCAGATAAACTAATTGCTAGTGTGAATACCGATATTAAAGCTATCAGGCGATTATGCTTCATTGCACTTAGAGGTAATGGTAGTAATGTTAATTTTTAGCTAAACACCTCTAACATACTTCTAAAAAATTGTTTCAGAGACTTACAAATCAAAAATACCCCATAAGACTGGATAATCTTTTTTGTGAAGTTCTCTTATCGGTAAAGAAATGGGGAAAGCTATATTTATAGTATTTGCGTATTTTACAAGTTGATCATATCATCCTTTGACATCAGCCTACTTTTTTTGTTTTTTTCCATTCCCTTGATTAGCTCTTGATTCTAATGTAAACTCTGGTATTTCTTCAAGTTCATCTTCACTTAAACTATACTGTTCACACACAAGACTTAACCGATTTCCAGGAGTTGTCACTGCATTGACAGAATGAGTTAAATCACCCTGAAAGTAAATTAAAGAATTGGTTTGCGGTTTAATTTGTCCCACTTGGCGTTTTTGCAACTTCAGCACCAATTCTCCTCCCTCCATATCTTCTGGTACACGTACATAAAGAACGCTCACAAATGCAGGAGGTTCAACGGTTTTACAATAGGAACGCAAAGACCGGTCAATATGGGGGTCAACGCGAGAACCTGCTTTGAGTAGTAAAGGATTCAGATAAAAAGCATTACAATTAGGCAAAAGTGCCAAATCTAAATAAGGCTTAAAATAGGGGAATTTTTGAATAACTTCTGCTAAACCTTGACGCTGAAATACCACAGAAAAGCCTTTAGTATTGATAAAATCTCGGTTAAGGTTATTGATAGCAAAATAGGGACAAGCTTGGATTTCTCCCCACAAGTCCTGGAGATATTGAACAGGAAAGGCGTTAGGATGTTGTTGATAGTATTTCACGGTCTTAAATTAATGGATATTGAGTTTAATTTTTGTCTGAATCAGGATATCCAGGATTAGAGGATTAACAGGATGTTTGACATTTCTATAGTCTTTCATAGTCTTAAATTAATGGATATTGAGTTTAATTTTTGTCTGAATCAGGATATCCAGGATTAGAGGATTAACAGGATGTTTGACATTTCTATAGTATTTCATAGTCTTAAATTAATGGATATTGAGTTTAATTTTTGTCTGAATCAGGATGCCCAGGATTAGAGGATTAACAGGATGTTTGACATTTCTATAGTCTTTCATAGTCTTAAATTAATGGATATTGAGTTTAATTTTTGTCTGAATCAGGATATCCAGGATTAGAGGATTAACAGGATGTTTGACATTTCTAGGGAATACCTTAATAAAACAATCAATAAAAATCATGATCAAAAAACCCATCAACAAAACCATCAAACCATCCTGTACATCCTTAAATCCTGGACATCCTGATTCAGACAATGATATTTCCAGGGAATACCTTAATAAAACAATCAATAAAAATCATGATCAAAAAA